>NZ_CP117982.1:1651512-1696512 GCF_030708075.1 Candidatus Epulonipiscium viviparus
CTACAACTCCGACAACAACTCCAACTGCAACTCCGACTACAACTCCGACTACAACCCCGACAACAACACCATCTACAACTCCGACAACTACCCCGACAACAACACCATCTACAACTCCGACAACTACCCCGACAACAACACCATCTACAACTCCGACAACTACCCCGACAACAACACCATCTACAACTCCGACAACAACTCCAACTGCAACTCCGACTACAACACCGACAACTACCCCGACAACAACACCACTACAACTCCCGACAACAACCCAACTACAACTCCGACAACTACCCCGACAACAACACCACTACAACTCCGACAACTACCCCGACAACAACACCATCTACAACTCCGACAACTACCCCGACAACAACACCATCTACAACTCCGACAACTACCCCGACAACAACACCATCTACAACTCCGACAACTACCCCGACAACAACACCATCTACAACTCCGACAACTACCCCGACAACACACCACTACAACTCCGACAACAACCCCGACAACAACACCATCTACAACTCCGACAACTACCCCGACAACAACACCATCTACAACTCCGACAACAACACCAACCAAATCCGACAACTACACCACTACAACTCCGACAACTACACCAACTACTCTACAACTACAACACGACAACTACACCAACTACAACTCCGACAACTACACCCGACAACTACACCACTACAACTCCGACAACTACCCCGACAACAACACCATCTACAACTCCGACAACTACCCCGACAACAACACCATCTACAACTCCGACAACTACCCCGACAACAACACCATCTACAACTCCGACAACTACCCCGACAACAACACCATCTACAACTCCGACAACTACCCCGACAACAACACCATCTACAACTCCGACAACTACCCCGACAACAACACCATCTACAACTCCGACAACAACTCCAACTGCAACTCCGACTACAACTCCGACAACACCAGGAAGCGGAAACCCGTATTTCTCAATTACAGAAAACGGTGGAACGATAGCGACTACTAACCCTAGCACTGTGACAGTTCCAATAACTGGAAATATTACTATTACTGGAAGCGGAATAATTACTTTTACTGGGGCGGCTCCAACGGTGAACGGAAACTCGATGACAATACCTCAGGGCACCACGATTACTTTTGATGGGGTGGATAACGATTCTCCGGAAACTATCGCAATTGAGGATGGGGACATTGTTATCGCAGCGTCGCCGACTGCAACTAATCCTGTGCCATCTGGATATGTGTATCCAACGAATATTACAGGAATTACTGCGTTGACGACAACTACTCAAAAAGTAACGACCGGTAGCGGACAGACAGAAGAGATAGTTTCAACAACGGCTTTACCAGGGGCAACTCCGATAGCGCCACCAACGGAGACAGAAAAGGGCTCGGTGACGCCACCAACCAATTCGGGAGATCTACCGGAGGGCTCTGCAATCTATGTGACATTGCCAGCGGATGCGCAAAACGGAACGATTGTCGCGACCAATGGAACGAAGGAAGATATACCAGATATTCACATAACAGGCAATTCGACCGCGGTGCTGTATGTTTCGAATGCACCAAATGGAGAGGGGACAGATATCACGTTGGGAGCTAGCGAAAATCCGTTTCCAGATGTAATAGCAAGTTCGCCGTATTATGATGATATAATGAATGTGTATAACGATGGAATTATGGTTGGAGAAAAGCAGGCAGATGGGTCTGTGTTATTTGAGCCGACAGCAAATCTAACTAGAGCGCAAGTTGCGGAAATAATTTGGGTGATGACTAGCCAGCCGAAAGATATAGGGCCGCAAACAATAAATAACATTGACGAGGTGTATTCTGATGTACCAGTGCCGTATTGGTTTGACGCACCGATAGCATGGGTAACAGATGCGGGAATCAACTTTGGCTATGTAGGCGACGGAGTGTTTGATCCGAATGAGTCGATTTTGCAATATCAATTGTCTGCGGTATTATATAGCTATGTACAGTATCTGGCGAAAGAAGGCGTTGAAGAAAAATTGGCAGGATATACGCAAGTAGTGCCTCCTTCAGCGGCAGCAGCAAATGTGCCACCAGTGAGTAGCGACCCGGCAGCAGCAGGAGTGGTTCAGGCTATGTCTGATTATGAGTGGGCAGTAGAGAATGGGCTTTTGGGAGGAACTTTGGTACCAGCGAGTGCGGGTGCGGAGGTGACAAGAGAGCAGATGGCCGCTATTATCACATTGTTCCAAGATAAGGCAAATACTTTGGTGCCAGCTATACAATAATTATCCGATGAGGAATTCTCTTTCTATTGTTTCGTTATTTGAGGAGGCGAACATGCATAAAAAGTTTAATGTAATTTTATCAACTATTGCTTTATTTTCAATTTCTACGATGACTTTTGCGGCGGATCTTACTGCAAGTAATAATGTCGAGGCAACACCATCGGTTATGACGACACCATCGGCATCGGCACCAGCGGCGCCATCGGCACCATCGGCAGCGGCAAGCATTACGGAGGTTTACGCAAACGGTTCTCCAATTATTATTATAGCAGATGAAAATAACAATGCGACATCGATATATAAAGATTCCAATGGCAATGGGATTGTTGATACTGGCGAGACCGTAATTCCTGGTGGATGGCAGAAGGACTTTTCGGCGGCAACAATATATGGAGGCAGCCTAAATTCCGACGTTTCACAAAGCTTAATTACGATGATAGGCGGCGAAGTTGGAGCAATATATGGAGGAGGCAACGCGCAAGATGGGCCAGCGACAGTAAATGGAGCGACGATTATTGACATCTCAGGAGGAACAGTTCTGGGAGAAGTGAATGGCGGAAACGCGGGGGATGCAAATACAGAAGTAAATACGAATCCGATATCGATTAATGTGGCCGGGTATGCGGAAAACCCGAATGGGTATAACACAGAAAATAGCAAAGTATTTAATGCGGCAACAAATTCGGAGCAAAATGGCGCAATTAAAATAGGAAATTCTGGAGAGGGGATTAATTTAGCGAGTTTTACAAGCCATACATTTAATATAGTAGATGCCAACGACTCGCAAGCAACTGCTCCGCCGACATCAACCGCGCCGACATCACCAGGAAGTATTGCGCTTAAGACCAATGCGACTGTATCGGTGGAACCAACATCAACCGCGCCAACGGCAATTACAACGACCGGAAATAATGTAATTGCGACTATTACGCCAACCGCGGCAATGAACATTACATTTACGACAGCACCAGAAACTGTGGCCAGCTCGACGGGCGGAAATTCTTCGTATGTGATAAACGGCGGAGTGATAACAGTGGCTCCAGCTTCTACAACGGGAACGGCGACTGTGGCAACGATAGCGACTAGCAATGGGACGACGTCTATTAGTGGAGGGCAAGCAGTTATAACGGGAGATCAGACTTTATCTAATAGCAGTACGGTTGTGACGGTATCGGGAAATACTACAGCATCAACTTCTATGACGACAGCACCAGCGGCATCGTCGGCAACTACTCCGTATTTTAATATTACAGCGGAGGGAGGAACGATAAATACGTCTGGCGCAAGCACTGTGACTTTGCCAGCAGATGGGTCTGTTACAGTTTCGGGAAGCGGGGTTTTAACGTTTGTGGGAGTGAGCCCAACTTTGGCAGGAAATACCATTGCGATTCCTGCACCTACGGGGGATGCAACTATTACTTTTACAGGATTTGATAACGGTGCAACAGAAACGGTAGCGGTAAAAAATGGAGTTGCCAATATTACAGGAGAGCCAGCATCTGTAAATCCACCGCCTAGTAGCTATGAGTATCCAACCAACATTGCGAGTATTAATAAGCTCACTACGACAACAGAGCCGGTGGGTATAGAAACAGGCAAAACGGAAACGCTATCTTCGACGATAACAAACACCACCTCAGGTGCGACGGAAACAACACCGACAACAGAAGAAGTTGCAAATGGGCAATTGCCAGCAGGAAGTTTGATCTACGTTGAGTTACCGAGCGAAAATGAAGCGGCGGGTACGATCATTGCGACAAATGGAACAGAAAGCGATGTGCCAGATATTAAAATTGTAAATAGCCCGGGAGCTGCGTTATATTCTAAGAACTCTGCAGATGGAAAGGGAACAGATATCGTGTTGGGGGCGGCAACAAACCCGTTCTCCGATATATCGCCATCGTCTTCTTATTATAGTAATATTATAAGCGTAAATAATCAGGGCATTATGATAGGAGAAAAGCAGCCAAACGGAAGCGTACTATTTGAACCAACAGCAGATTTGACTAGAGCAGAGGTGGCAGAAATAATTTGGAAAATGACAGGGCAACCAACACCGTCTTCGCCAAATTCTGCGGCAAATATCAACACTGTTTATAGCGATGTGCCGGTGCCGTATTGGTTTGATGAGCCGGTGGCGTGGGTAACAGATGCGGGAATCAGCTTTGGCTATGTGGGAACCGGAGTGTTTGCACCAAACGAAGCGATACTACAATATCAATTGGCATCAGTGCTCTATAATTATGTAGAATATTTGGGCAAACAGGAAACACCATTGGCTGGAGATACCAAAGTGGTAGCGGATCCGGCGACGCAAGCAGAAACAATTTCGGACCCAACAGCTGCGGGAGTTGTGGAGGCAATGCAGGCGTATGATTGGGCGGTGCAAAACGGTCTGTTGGGCACGACGCTGGTTCCGGCAGATGCGGGAGCGACAATACCGAGAGAGCAAATGGCTGCAATTATTACAGAGTTTCAGGATAAGGTAAATGATTTGGTAGCAAAATAAAATGATTGACGAGATAGAAAACCCTCTGTAGAGTTTGTGACTACAGAGGGACTTTTTTACTTTTTGGCACGGTCGATGACCAATCGTATTTTGCTTTGAACATAGTCGTAGCCACCTTCGTCGTGGGGTTTGGTACAGTTAGAGCAGTCTTTTATGCCGCTTGCGGTATATGCAAAATCGCCGCCGCAATCTTCTTTTAATAAATATAGGGGACAATAGCAAAAGAAACAGTTAAAAGCCTGCTCATTAGAAACTTTGTGGCAGGGAAAAAATTCACACTTTGAGTTTTGAAATTGTTTGTATGCCGACAATAAACTCACCTCCATATTAAGTATAATCCAGACAGAAGCAAATTAGAATAATATAATTGTAGGAGCATTGGCTTGACGGGCAGCTGCAGATGGTGATAGCATAGAAGAAAAATTTGTGAGAGGTGAAATAATGAAATATTTGATTTTGGTTGTTGATGGAGCGGCAGATTACAAGATTGAGAGTTTGGGAAATAAGACACCACTGGAGGTGGCAAACTTAACGAATATAAATTCGATAGCAGCAGTGGGAGAAGTCGGGTTAGTGCAAACTATCCCCGAAGGCATTGCACCAGGAAGCGACGCTGCAAACCTAGCGATTATGGGGTTTGATCCGCGAGTGTATTTAACGGGGAGGGCGCCACTAGAGGCTGCGAGCATGGGGATTGAGATGTCGGATTCTGATGTGGCATTTAGATGTAATGTGGTAACGCTAGCAGGAGCGGGTGCGTATGAAGAGTTGGAGATGGTTGACCATAGTGCGGGAGATATTTCCACAGAGGAAGCGAGAGAGTTGATCAGGGCGATTGATGCGCATTTTGATAAGGCAAAGTTTTATCCTGGAGTTAGCTATAGGCATTGCATGATTGTGGACAAGGGGGATGATAAAACAGTGCTCACGCCACCGCATGATATATTGACGAAGGTGATAGGGGAATATTTGCCGGCGAACAAAGAGATTAGAGAGATGATGAAGGAAAGTTACGAGTTGTTATCTGCGCATTCTGTAAATATTGCACGAGTGGAGAAGGGATTGAATCCTGCAAACTCAATTTGGATTTGGGGGCAGGGTAAGAAGCCGCAGTTGGCATCGTTTTATGAAAAATATGGAGTGAAGGGTGTTACAATATCTGCAGTAGATTTGATAAAAGGAATCGGAGTCTGCGCGGGATTGGAGGCAATAGATGTGGTGGGGGCAACGGGAACACTGCATACAAATTATGTTGGAAAGGCGTTGGCTGCAATACGAGCATTTGAAGATGGGAACGACTTTGTGTATTTGCATGTGGAGGGGCCAGACGAGTGTTCGCATCAGGGAGATTTGGATGGGAAAATTAAGTCGCTCGAGGAGATTGATGCAAAGATTTTGAAACCGATATTGGATTACTTTTTGGCATCTGGAGAGGATTACCGAGTTTTGGTATTGCCAGATCATGAGACGCCGGTGAGTATGAGGACTCATGCAAGCGGAGCGGTGCCGTATGTATTATATGATAGCACGGCAAAGAAGGAAACTGATAATGCAAAGGTATTTACAGAAGCTGAAGCAACAAAGTCGGGGCGATTTTTTGAAAATGGGTATCAGTTGGCGGATTATTTCTTTGCCGTTAAATAATAGAATAGCGAGAAAAAAGTATTACCTGATAAAAGAATGTAGAGCATTGAGTAGTTGTAAATTGTGTTCGTGAGTTTTGACTGCAATGCGATAGTAGGTACTATCTAGGCCGATGTAGTTGCTGCAGTCGCGGATCATGATGCCGTGTGGCATGAGCTGGCTAGCTATAGCAATGTCAGTTTTAAATAGAATGTAATTTGCGACACTTTTGAAAACGGTAAATCCTAAATTTGCCAATTCGGTCTCTAAAAATTTGCGCTCCGTATTAATTAGGGCCAGGCTACTGCGGATGTATTCTGGGTCCTCAAAGCAGGCAACTCCAGCTACCTGGGCAACAGTCGATACGCTCCATGGCTGGCCTTGCGCATTGATGGCTGAAAGAATGGAGGGGTTGGAGCATATACAAAAGCCAAGTCGAATTCCGGCCATGGCAAAAATTTTGGTGAACGCTTTTAGTATTATGACGTTAGGGTATTGTGTAAATTTTGTAACAAAGCTAGAATCAGGTGAGACGAAGTCGATAAAGCATTCGTCGATGATGAGTAGCTTGGCATTTGCGGCGATCTTTTCTAAAAGGGATATGGAGCATAGCTGACCTGTGGGGTTATTGGGATTACAAATAAAGACTACTTTGCCAGTTGCGTATATGGCGATATCATCGTGAACTGCAAAATTGTCTGCTGGAGAGAGGTGATAATGCTCTACAGGAGAACCGGCATTTTTGAGAGCCAGTTCGTATTCCGAAAATGTGGGAGCAAGAACTACTGCTGGAGTAGAATTGAGATAGTATGCAATTTTGAAAATGAGATCGGCAGCACCGTTTCCGAAGAGTATGTGCGCTGCGTTGATGTTATAATACTGTGCAGTAGCTTGAGCGAGAGTTCTGCAATTGGGATCGGGATATGATGAGTATTGGTTTACAGAAGCCGTTATGGCGTTTTGCACAGCAGAGGGAAGCCCTAGAGGGTTGGTGTTTTCTGAAAAGTCGAGAGGCTTTTGACCTGTGAGAGCTTCGAAGGTATAAATATCTCCACCGTGAATCATTGTATTGGTTCCTTTCTATTTTATTTTATATATTTATTAGATGCTCTGCGATATTATACTAGATAATAGAAAAAATGAGCATCAAAATGGAAGTGAGATACATTAGCTGGATGGCGCGTTTGATATCGGAGGTTTGAACAGGGCGCAATGAGTTGCCTATTGTGTGTCGGTGAACAACAACGCCATTGTAGGTCGCGTCGCCTCCCAATTGTATGCCCAATGCTCCGGCGCAAGCCGCTTCGGTGTGTGCAGAGTTGGGGCTGGCATGTTTTTTGTGATCTCTGATGTAAATTTTGAAGGCATTTTTTGGGTCGAGGCTAAGGAAAGCGGAAGCGGCAATCATAAGCAAGGCGGCTATTCGAGCAGGTAAAAAGTTAGCGAGGTCATCAACTTTTGCGGCGCATTTGCCGAATAGTAAATATTTATCGTTTTTGTATCCGATCATAGAATCCATTGTATTGATTGCTTTATACATAAATGCCAGTGGGGCACCTCCAATGGCCATATAAAATAGAGGTGCAACAACGCCATCGGTTGTGTTTTCGGAAACGGTTTCGATTGTGGCTTTAATAACGCCGTCTCGATCGAGATTTTTGGTATCGCGACCTACTATGTGAGATAAAGCTTTGCGGGCTTCGTTGGGTTTGCCACAAGAAACGGCATCAAATACTCGTAGCGCTGCAGTTTTGAGAGATTTTGCAGCCAATATTTGGAAACAAAAAAAGATGTCGACAGCGAGGGCCACCCATGGATTAAAGGCGTGGAGCACTGCCAAAATGATAAGCGGTACGAAAAATGATATGGAGCATACTATGGCAACGAGATATGCGCCAGCCCTAACTTCATCTGGAATACGTTCTCGCAAATACTTTTCGGTTTTGGTAATTAATTTGCCTATCATAGAAACAGGATGTGGAATATAAGCAGGGTCTCCAAATAGTGCGTCTAGACCAAATGCTATTAAAATTACAAAGTTCATAAATTAGTCCTCCTTAATATCAGACCATCCCAAGAGCATAAGATAGAGTGACCGTTAGCAAGTTGATAGTCATAAAAATTTAGATGCGCAGAGTCGAGAGATTCCATGATTGCCATGACGGTGCCACCATGGCAGACAATTACGATGGTAGAAGAGAGTGGGAGAGCTGCCGTAATTTTAAGAAATGCTGCAACGCATCGAGACTTGAAGGCAGCTATGCTTTCGCCACCAGAAGTGTCGTCTATGCCTGCAATAAAGTTGCGATAGTTCTCATTATGCTTTAGTTCGTCATAGGTTTTGTTTTCGAATTTACCAAAATCTATTTCGCGGAGTGCGTCGACTGTAATGTAAGGTGAATTGGGATATAGCAAAAGAGTAGTTTGTAGACAACGTTTTAAGGGGCTGGTAAAGATATGCGTTGGTGTTGCGGGCAAATTAGCGGTAATAGACTGAGAAGCTGGCTGAAATAAGTCTTGATCAGTGGAGCCGATATAACGTTTTTCGTAATTGCCGAGTGTTTTGAGGTGGCGTACAAAGTAGACATTCATAGAGGGCACCTACTTAATCTGTATAGGAATTCCGGCTTCTAGTTTAAAAACCTGAGTTGCCGCGGCAGCGAGTTTGCAGGCAGCTCGACCGACAGCCTCCCGCCATTGCCGTTCTTGCTTATCTAGCGGAATAATGCCGCAGCCAATTTCGGTGCATATAACGACGATATCGGGCGTTGCGAGTATATCAGCTATGTGGGCATCGATGTCTGCAGAAGTGTTGATCCATTCTCGAACAAGCGATTCAAAGTTGTCTATTATATTGAGATTGAAAGTTTTGGCAAATTCTGTTTTGCCTTGACAAATGCCCCCGGTAATAAAAATCATAAAAAAGTTCCTCCTATGGCTATTGAAAGCGGTAATAAAAGTTCGAGAGAAGAAGTGATAAACCCGGCCAAATCGCCGGTCATTCCTCCAAACTGCTTGGTTGCATATGGAATAAAGATTGCTAAAAAGATTGTACAGACAAGAATCAACAGAAGACCAACATATAAATTGAGAACGCAGATGATGGCAAACAAAATAGCGGTCCATAGCAATAAAGCAAGCACAACAAAAGTATCGGCGGCATTTGCGAAAGTTGCTCCAAGGCCGTCTGGTTTGGCTCGCTTTAGATATAATAACGGGAGTGCGCCAAGAGATCGACTGAGTGCAAAAATAAATGGCACAACTCCGATTAGCTGGTTGTTGGATATAATTTGGCTGTATACTCCAAATAACATAAGTAAGTAAGTGGCTGCAGAAATAATCCCAAAGGCTCCAACGTGAGGGTCTTTGAGAATTGTCAATTTCTTTGCGGGATCACCATATGAGAATGTAGCGTCGCAGGTGTCGATTAGGCCATCAAAATGAATCCCACCAGAAATAATGATGGGTATGAGTAGCAAAACAATTGCGGTAAAGTTTGCGTTAAATCCTGAAAGTAAGTAGTACATGGCATACCAGATTGCTCCGATCAACAGGCCGATTAACGGATAAAAGTAAAAACAATTTTTGAGGGCCTTGTCGGTCCAAGCAACTTGTGGGGTCGGTATGATCGAGTACATAGAAAAGCAAATTATAAAACTGACCATTGCAGATCACTCCTAGGTAGGTATATTTTATATTAATTTGCAAGATTTGGATAGTGGTATTTTAGGGAAGCAGAGGTGAATTGTGGCAAAAAGAGCCTTTTAGTGCAACCGGAATGCCATAGACCACTTCGATGACAGAATCAGCCTTGGCGGCGAAGTATTGATTTAGCGAAGCCAGCTCATGAGTATATTCTATGGTGAGAGGCTCATAGGTGTAGCCATCAGAAAAAACCTTGTTGCTAACCAATATAAAATTTTGGCACTGAGAAGCCATGGAGTTGATGCCGCGCTTGATGTTATCTTCAAAGTTGTCGTAGCTAAAAAATTCGTTGGCAACAAGATTGGAAAGGCACTCGACTAAGATGGTGTGATACGATCTGTCGGCAAACTCTTCTAATTGAACATATTTTTCTAGGGTATCAAAACCTTTTGTAGACCTGAGGTGATGATGCCGAGCGATGCGTTCGATGGCTTCTGATCCAAAAGGTTGCATTGTGGCGACGTATAGCTTTTTCTCTGTAGTGTGAACGCATAGACTTTCGGCATATTCGGACTTACCGCTAGCTGCGCCTCCCAAAATTAATGTGAACATAGATTTTTCCTTTCAGAGTAAATTTTATGATAGGGGCACATATTTTTTGACGTTGATTTGATCAAAGTTGCTCATCTCGCGGTAAATTTTTAGTGCCATATCAAATAATGGAAATGCCATAGTGGCACCGGTGCCTTCTCCGAGATGCATATCCAAAAACAAAAACGGCTCGAGCCCGATCGCGTCTAGTACCATTTTGGTGGCTGGTTCGGATGAAACATGTGTAGCGAACATAAAATCTTTGGCCGCAGGATTAATTCGTGTTGCTAACAATGCGGCAGTCGCAGAAATAAATCCGTCGATTAGGATAGGGATTCTGTGTATCGCGCCACCGAGATATACTCCTACTAGCCCAGCGATGTCGAGACCGCCAACAGCAGAAAGAACGTCAAAAGGATCTGCAGGGTTGGGTTGATGCAATGCGATTGCCTTATTTATTACATCGATTTTATGTAAAAGACCTTTGGTGCTAAGCCCCGCCCCTTTGCCGGTTACAGCGATTGCGTCTGTGCCAAATAATGCTGCAACAATGGCGCTACTGGTTGTGGTATTGCCGATGCCCATCTCCCCAGTTGCAATGAGATTGTATTGTTGCCATTTTAATTTTGCCACTCCGCCGATGCCTACAGATATAGCGGTATTTACTTCGTCGAGAGTCATGGCTCGCTCGACAGAAAAATCGCGAGTTCCATACGCTACTTTTTTGTTAAAAATTTTGGGATTGTCACTATCGGTGGTCATACCTATGTCGGTTACAAAGAGATCTGCCTTTGCTTGTTTACAAAGTATGGCGATCGAAGCTTTGCCATCGGTCATATTCTCGGCAACAATTTTGGTGACATGTTGGCCGGTTTGCGTAACATCTTGAGCCACGATTCCGTTATCGGCGCATAAAACGATTACAGCTTTTTTATCGAAAGTAAAGTCTGCGGTTCCAAAAATCCCGGCACATTTTATAAGTATATCTTCTAATTTTCCTAATCCTCCAAGAGGCATAGCGATATTATCGATGCGTGATTTGGCTAGAGCCATTGCCATTTTGTTCATAGAAATCCTCCTTTATAACAGCAACAGAAGAAGCAGTAACGACAGATAGATATACTATCTGTAACTACTGCTGCTTAATTACATTTTCCATACATTACTACGTTTGTTACATTACTGAACTACATTTTTCATTCGTTATTCGTCATTTTTTGGACTATAGTTGCCAAAAGTAATGATATAGATGGGGTTAGCTGCCATCATTAGATTATAATTACCGACTTCTTTTGTGCGTGCGACAGACATGTGAACTACTTCTCTATAACTAAAAGATTTGGTAAGCTCAATTGCTTGTGTTAATGTTTCTAAAGAGACTACATTAAGAACAAATCGTGTCGAGGCATTTTTGGCCAGAATCGCATCTACAATAGACTTTAGATTGCCAGAGCTTCCACCGATAAAGGCGTGTGTTGGCGCATCTAAGGGCTCTAAAACTGCTGGAGCAACTCCCTCAATGATTTCTAAGTTATCCACATGAAACTTAAATTTGTTTTCTCTAACAGCTGCGATGGCCTTGATATTTTTTTCAATAGTAAATACTTTGCCATTAGGAACGTTGAGTGCGATTTCCACACTAACAGAACCCGTTCCACCTCCGATATCCATAACAATAGAATCGGGAGACAGTTGGAGTTTAGAGAGCGAGACAGCCCTCACTTCGGCTTTTGTCATCGGTACGTTATCCACTCGTACAAATGAGTGATCACATATACCAAAGCGAGTGGTCAGGCAAGCATCATCGTTTACAATTAGTGCGCTTGTTAGTGAATCGAACTTTTTTTGTATCAATTCCAAAGCCGTACCGCTAGTGATAACTTCCTTATTATACGACAAATATTCGCCAATGTAAAGTCTAATTTTGCCAAATCCAAATTTTATTAGCGTTTCGCATAAGTAATGTACGTTGCGATCGCCCCCCAAGAGTGTAAATACTTTTTTATGATCGCGAACAGCAGAAACAATATTGCAGTTGCCAGCGTGTAGGCTGACTAGTTTTACATCTTGCCAGGGAATTTGTAGCTTGGAGCAGAGGTAAACCGGTGAGCTGATTCCGCAAATAGGAACAACGGTTACTTCGGTAAGGTGGCTAAATAATTTTGTAGCGCCGCTATAAAATCCGATATCTCCAGAAAATAGAACAGCAATGTTTTGGAGATGCGCATGATTAGAAATTATGTCGGAAATCTTTTCGGCATATATTTCAGCAATCATTTTTGTATTGAGAGACTCAAAATTTTTAATTAGACGTGGCGCACCGATGATTAGCTCCGCAGCCGCAATGTGCTCCGAGGCTTCTGCAGTGAGAAGATTGGGATTGCCTAAGCCGCAAGAAATAATGGACACGCGGGTTTTTGTTGTAGTGCCGAATCGTTTGGAGAGCATTTTTGTTGCAGCTATAAGAGATACCCCCGCTTGTTGCGCAGGCTTGCGAATTACAACGAGGTCTAGGCCCAAGTCGGCTGCGATAGCCACTTTTTCAGCAAATCCACCAACGGCGCCGCCATCCTTCGTAAGCAATATTTTGATATCTAGAGCTTCGATCATCGCCTTATTGAGTTCGTAAGAGAAAGGCCCCTGCATGGCAATGATGTGAGACGGAGGTAAATTTATATTTTGGCAAGCATCGAGCGAAGATGAAATAGGCAATACACGAACAAAAAGTCTGTCTAAAAATCCGCAGCCCGCAAATGAAGAAAGTTCTTTGGATCCAATAGTGGAAAGAATATTGCCAGAAGTGGATCGCAAATAATCAACGGCGCAAGTCATGTCGGGAATAGAAGTGTAAGAATCGATACTGTCCCGATTTACTCGCAGATATTCTGTATTGGTCGCCGAGCAAGCAGTTATGATATTTTCTGTAACAGCAGTGGCGTAGGGATGCGTACAGTCAACTACAATTTCGAAATTTTGCGTTAAGAACAGCGTCGCCATTGCCATGGAGTCTAGGCGTTCGGCAATTACTGTGTTTGCGGTAACGAGGCTTTCGCCATATTCTGTGGCAACGCAAGCTGTAACGTCGACGCCGAGATTGGTGAGGGTTTCAGCTAAGATGCGACCCTCGGTGGTTCCAGCAAATATACAGATTTTGTTTTTCAATATAACCAACACCTTTTCCTATTCATGAGATATTGTATCGGGAAAATTAAACTGGACAACTTTTTTTGCGGCAGCGACCGCAATAGTAACTCCGTGCTTGCAAAATTTTTTGAGAATTAATGGGCCATCACTTCCTCTAACAGCTGCGCGTTCACATACGTTATCAACGCCGGTGACTGATTGTACAAAATTAGAAGAAGTAAATTCACCTGGGGTATTGGCCAATTCTTCTGCAGTAAAAAATGTGATAGGAAAAGTACGGTGTGCACAAAACTGCACTAATCCGGATTCTTGTTCTTTTAGATCGATGGAGCAAACCGAGTGTACCGCCTGGCTGTAGAGATGGTGCGTGGCAAAAGCTTCGTCAAATGCGTCAGAAATTTCGGCAGCAGAAACGCCCTTGCGACACCCAATTCCAACAACAAGATTTTGAGGAATTAAATTTAAGGTAACAGCATAGGGCTTGAAAGATCTGTAACTTACCAAAATTCCGATATCACCGATATCTGCGGAAATCAGGCTTAGGGGCAATGGATCAGCGAGAGTAATATTTTGAGCAAAGCTGATAGGTATGTTGTTGGTTAAAATCGCGGCAGAAACCTCGCGAGCAATAAGCATCGAGGAAATGTTTAAATTATTTTTGGTGGCAAACACATCTACAGCAAATTTGTTGTTTACATCAGTGGCCGTAGTAATTACAGGAACTGCATCCAATGCGGTAGCAATTGATCTGCAATGGTCGTTGGCGCCGCCGATGTGCCCCGACAAAATGGGAATTACAAACGTCGCCGCATCGTCTATTACAAGACAGGCTGGGTCGGTGGCTTTATTTTGTATACAAGGAGCAATAGATCGAACAGCTATTCCCGCGGCACCGATGAATATAAGTAAATCGGAAGAATGAAAGATTTCGCGTACCTTTGCGGAGATTCGCGTAGTGGCAGTGAGTCCATATGTAGAGGCAAAGGCTTTGGTTGTGTAGCAAGTAGCAGTTTCAAATAGGTTAGCTATTGTTAGGGCGAGTCGACACCCTTGGTCGGAATATGAAAATATATTTACGTGCATGGTAACCTCCTGTATTAGATAATAAAGAATTAATATACACTAAATATATTATGTCAATTTTGCTGCAAAATATGTCGATTCCGTTGGTTATGTTGTGAAAAATTATTGACAAAAAATGTTAATTAGCAAAAAGATAGCAATTGTGTTGCAGCAGATGTGGTACCGACGACGCCAAATTTATCGGTGAACATAATAGCTTCTATCATAATAGGAGTTGTAATAGAGTTGGATATTGAATTAACGCGATGATCCAGATGAAATTTGATTCGTGCCATCACGTTTTCCAAAACTTCAGCGGCGACGCCAGCCTGTGTAATAATAGAAATCATCTGATCGGCAGTGGCGGCATCCAAAAGCGCATTGATAACGGCGGTATCTGCTCCAGCGAGTGCAGCGAATGTGGCAATGACCTCTGCTCGGCAGTCACCAAATTTGGAATGCGTATTAAACATCCCGCAAGCTAGTTTTAGAAATTTGCCCGCATGGCCGATAAGCAAGATTCCTGCAAAACCTTTGTTGCTAGCATAGTCGATGGCTAAACCGATGTAATTACTACATTTTATAGCGGTGAAGGTTGCTGTTGCCTTAATAAAATCTTGGCCATAGTTGCCAGGAGTGAGGACCAGATATCGGGTGCCGGCGGCGTAGGCTACATTGATCTCTGCGTAAATTGTATCGATTATAGCATCTTCGCTCATTGGCTCGACAATGCCAGTGGTTCCTAAAATGGAAAGCCCGCCCACGATGCCCAGGCGGCTGTTATAAGTTTTGGTTGCTAACGCTTCGCCATCGGGAGCAGAAATTATAACGGAGAATCCTTCGGCATAGCCAAACTGTTTTGCAACAGAGCGAGCGGCCGCGGTAATGGTTGCGCGGGGGGTGCTATTGATTGCGGCATTGCCAACAGGTTGATCTAACCCAGCTTTTGTGACTCGGCCGATTCCGACGCCCCCATCGATTGTAACGACAGCTTCAGAGATCTTCGAAACCGTCGCATAAATATATGTTCCGTTTGTGATGTCGGGATCGTCACCGCTATCTTTTTGGATTGCGCATGAGGCAGATGTTGGGGTGATTGTAATATCGTGAACAGGGAGAATTAGCTGCGTACCAGAAGGAGTTTCGACGGTGACAGTTGCGATAGGCGTAGCGGTGAGTAGCATTATAGCGGAGGCCTTTGTAGCGGCGGTGGCGCAGGTGCCGGTGGTGTATCCGCATCGAAGAGATTTTCCAGTTTTTGTTATATGCATGATGTAGTTACCTCACAATCTGATAGAGTAGCGAATTTATAATAGCTGCAGCTACATTGCTACCACCCTTGCGACCCTTGGCAACGATGTAGGGAACGCCAGATTGCATTATGAGGTTTTTGGATTCAACGACATTTACGAAGCCAACGGGAACGCCGATGATCAGTGCGGGTGTAATTTTGTTGGCAGCGATGAGTTCGTTTAACTTGATTAGAGCAGTGGGCGCGTTTCCGACAGCGTATATAAGAGGCTTTTTGATGAGGCTGGCCTTTTCAACTGCAACAGCGGAGCGGGTGAGATTTCTCTCGGTCGCGGTTTGCGCAACGTCGGGGTCGGCAACAAAGCAGAAAACTTCTCCGCCAAGCTTGGCTAAGAGGGGCTTGTTGATTCCGGCCATAACCATTGTCGTATCGGTCACGATGGTTGCCCCTTGCTTTAGTGTGTCGATAGCAATTTTGCAGGCATCGTCGTGGAAGCATAAGTTTGTGGCATAGTCGAAGTCAGCGGTGGTGTGGATAACTCGTTTAACGACGGCCAAATTTTGGGGCAAAATATTTGTGTCGCCTAGTTCGGCGGTGATGATTTCAAGACTTTTGTTTTCGATATCCATAGGTTTCATATTGTTACAACCTTTCTATATTAATAGTAGCGATTGATTATTGAGCGCAGCGGCGGATAAAATTTTTGGCGATGCTGATGTTGGAATAGAAGCTGATGTGTGGAAATCCGGCGTATAAATTTTCGGTTGCATATGCCGCGAGCCAATTTTTACCATTATCTTTGCGAGCCGCGAAAGCAGTGCCGTTGTTATTGCAGTCGTAGTAGTGAAACTCGTGTCCTCTGAAAGATTCTCCGGCTGAGCATAAGATGTTGTTGGTGGTTGCGGTAAATGTGGCGTACCCAAAGCGAGTTAATTTCGTAGTGTTGTGGCACACCCCCTCTAGAGCCGCGACCATGGAAAATCCATCGATTTCAGTAGTGAGATACATAAAGCCACCACATTCGGCGATGGTGGGGCGATTCGAAGTGATCCAGTTTTGGATAGATTTTTTCATGGCGGTGTTTTTTGAAAGCGCCGAAAGATATAACTCTGGATAGCCCCCACCCAAGTAGAGGCCCGTCGCATCTTCAGGAATTTTGCTATCGGAAAGCGGGCTAAAATACCGCAATGTTGCGCCCAGCTTTTTAAACAAATTCAACGAATCTTTGTAATAGAAGCAAAACGCGTTGTCTAGGGCAACTGCAATTACGGCGGAGGCAACTGGCTCTATTGCAATGTCATGATATTGGATGGCTGGTGCGTCGGTGGCAGCTGCGATGAGGGCATCGATATCTATAGTGGCAGAGGCAAATTTTCCCAAATTGGTAAGAGTATCTTTGATATTGGCAAGCTCTGCGGGAGTAACGAGCCCCAGGTGTCGGCTTTCGAGAATTAGATGCGGCGGCAGTTTGGGGAGGTAGCCAAATACAGAAATGCCAAGGTTAGTTTCGATCAAAGTTTTTAGATGCGCGTATGTTGTGGAAGAAGTTTGATTTAGGATAACGCCAGCCAGATAGAAGTCGGTTTTATGCTTCGCAAAGCCTTCGATGATGGGCAAGATTGAGTATGCAGTTCCTTTGCAATTGACAGCGAGAATAACGGGGGTGGATGTGATGCGAGCAACGTCATAGCTGGAGCCTTTTGCCGACTGCATTGTGATACCATCATAAAAGCCCATTACACCTTCTATTACAGAAATGTCTTCACTGTTTTCTACAAGCAATGCGTTCAGAGTGTTCTCATCATAAAAAAATGGGTCTAAATTTGAAGAGGATGTGCCGATAATTTTGCCGTGAAACATGGGGTCTATGTAATCGGGACCGCACTTGAAAGATGCGGTAGAGATTTTGCGAGAGACGAGTGCCGAAAGAATAGCACATGTGATAGTGGTTTTTCCGCACCCGCTGTTTGTTCCGGCAATTAAAATGCGAGGTATACTTTTTGAGATCATAATGCTATACTCCCTCGTTTAGAATACTGTAAATTAATTCCATGTCAAGTGAATTGCGAACGAGATTAGCAAGTTTGTCGTATTCACGATTTTTAAATTCTGCCATAGGGACAGAGGGAGAGAGCTCTATATCGATTCCCTTGCGATCTGCAAGAGCACTGACAATGGTGGTAACAATGCCCTCGCTATCGAAAATGCCATGCACATAAGTTCCATAAATATTGCCATCAGTGGCGCCGTCAGATCTAACTTTGCCGTTTAGATCAGTTAGCGTATTCATGGCGACGGCTGAGTTGGTGGTACCCATGTGAATTTCATATCCTTCGAAAGTATTGCCAGCAAGTTTAGAAAATATACCTGTGATCTGAGAAATAACTCCAGTAACTCGGGTTCGGATTTTATTTGCTTGAAACACAGTAACAGAATCGATTAGCCCCAAGCCTCTCAAGCTGCCACCGCCCTCAACGCCAAGAGGATCATGAAGCTCGGAGCAGAGCATCTGATAGCCCCCACAAATTGCAAAAATAGCACCTCCAGCTGCAGCGTATCGCACAACTTTTGCCTCGAGACCGCTCTCCCGCAGCCAAAGTAAGTCTGAAATAGTGTTTTTGGATCCGGGTATTATTAGCAGATCTGGTTCCTGAAAATTTTTGGGGCTACTGATATACCGAACCTTGATTCCTGCAAATATTTCGAAACCGTTAAAGTCTGTAAAGTTAGAAATCTTAGGCAACCGCAATACTGCGATGTCAATATCAGAGATTTGATCATGGAATAAATCTTCTGATAGGCTATCCTCATCATCGATTTTTAATGTAGCAAATGGAATCACTCCAACAACTGGTACGGGAACTAAGTCCTCGATCATATCGATTCCCGGTTGAAGTATTTTGGTATCGCCTCTAAATTTGTTGATGATAGTGCCCTTGATATACTTTTTGTCTTCATCAGTTTGTAGCATGTATGTTCCGTATAGTGCGGCAAATACGCCACCGCGGTCTATGTCTCCAACGATCAAAACTGGAGCTGCCGCAATGCGAGCCATCCCCATGTTGACAATGTCGTTTTCGCGTAAGTTTATTTCGGCTGGACTGCCGGCTCCCTCTATAACGATAATATCATTTTCTGCAGCGAGGGAATTGTACGCCGCTTCTATTGCTGGAATATACGATTTCTTGTTTTTATAATAATGCGAGGCTTTCATATTACCCATCACTTCGCCATTTACAATAACTTGAGAGCCTTTGTCGCTGGTGGGCTTTAAAAGAATTGGATTCATTCTAATGTCGGGTTTTTTGAACGCCGCTTCGGCTTGAACAACTTGAGCCCGGCCCATTTCGAGCCCATCTTCTGTGATAAACGAATTGAGTGCCATATTTTGCGATTTGAAAGGGGCAACCTTATAGCCGTCTTGAGCAAAGATTCTGCAAAGTGCGGCAGTGACAATGCTTTTGCCAGCGTTAGAGGTGGTGCCCTGTATCATGATTGATTGTGCCATATCGTTAACTCCTATCTAACATATTTATATTGCAGCTCGAATTCGGTCTGCCAAAACTGCGGCCAACCGATAATCTACACCGAGAGATTGCCCTAAAGTTATGCGGATATCTGGGTGCGCTGCGCAATATTTTGCAATTGCCTCGGGGATGTCTTCGCGTATGTGAATTCCATCGAATAGGAAATATGGAACTGCAACGATTTCGGAGATGCCTTTTGCGGCCATGGCATCGAGACTTGCAGGAATGCTTTTGTTAGAAAATTCCATAAACGCATAGTCTATTTCAGAGTCTGTTAAATCTTGTTTGAGAATTTCTACGATGGCGGCTACTGTATCCTCCGTAGATTTTGCTCGACTTCCGTGTGCTAAAACTAATATACCTTTTTTCATGAATATTCCTCCTTATAAAATTGATCGATACCCTCGAGGTGTGACAAGTTTATCGCCAACGACTTTGGTAGTGCTATTGCCGATAACAACTGTGGTAAACATATCTACAGAGGCGTCTCGCAGCTGCGCTAACGTCAAAATGGTGCTCTCTTCGCCAACGCGACCTATATTTTTAACGTATCCGCACATTGTATCTCCGGCTATATGTTCCATAACGATGTCGCAGGCCTTCTGTAAAAAATCTTTGCGCTTTTTACTGGAAGGATTATATAGAACGATTACAAATTCGGCTTGTGCGGCAAAACTGAGTCGTTTTTCAATTGTTTCCCATGGTGTAAGCAAGTTGCTAAGAGAGATCACTGCAAAGTCGTGGGTTAGCGGTGCGCCTAAAACTGCTGCTGCACTGGATGCTGCCGTAATGCCTGCAATTACCTCGATATCCGTATCGATTTTTAGCTCATGACAAACCTCTATCATTAGCGAGGCCATTCCATAGATTCCAGCATCGCCACTAGAAACCATGGTAACAACTTTGCCATCTCTGGCAGCAACGGCGGCGGCTTTACATCGATCTACTTCTTGGGTCATGGCGGTAGAAAGAATTTGTTGGTCGCATAGCAAGTGGCGTATCAAATCGATATATACTGTATAACCAGCAACAACGTCAGACGCTGCGATGGCCTCGAGTGCTTTGGGAGTAATTTGTGAAGCTTCTCCGGGTCCTAATCCTACTATATAAATCATAAAATTATCCTTTCGATTGATTTGTGGCTTGGCGATATTCGTGGCTAAAGTTTTTGTCGTACAACTTAGAGAGTTCATAATCATTGCCGAGAACATTGCCGACGATAATTAAAGCGGTTTTGGTGATGTGATTTTCTTGTGCGCAAGTGGCAAGGTCGCCGACGGTTGTGCGAAAGATTTTTTCGTCTGGCCAAGTTGCCTTATATACGATTGCGGCCGGGGTGGCTTTGGGGTATCCGCCGGCAATTAATTCGTCGACGAGTTGAGTAACTAATGAGGATGTGAGAAAAAGAACCATCGTGGCTTGGTGCGTGGCAAGGGAGCGAATGTTTTCCTTTTCGGGGACAGGAGTTTTGCCTGCCATGCGTGTTAAGATGACGGTTTGGCTGACTGCAGGTAGGGTGTATTCAGCATTTAATGAAGCTGCAGCTCCGCAAAAGGAGCTAACTCCTGGCACAACCTCAAATTCTATACCATTTTCTGCCAAAAGATCCATCTGCTCTTTGATAGCGCCATAAATACTGGGATCTCCGGTGTGTAATCGAACAATAGTTTTCGCGGTGTTTTCTGTTAATAGGGCAACAACTTCTTCGAGCGTCATAGAGGCACTGTTGTAGATGTCGCATGTGCTTTTGCAATTGTGTAATAATTGGGGGTTAACTAGCGAGCCAGCATAGATGACAGTATCGGCTTCTTGTAGTAATCGAGCACCTTTTACTGTTATTAAATCTACTGCACCAGGGCCGGCGCCAACAAAATATACCATAATTTATTTCTCCTTTATAACGATTACAGAAAAGTAGCTACTAGAATCCACAGCTCGTAGATCCGTATAAATTTTTTCGTTTTCCATAAAGCAACATTCTACCATCTGCGCCTGATCGATCTGCCCCGACTCTGCTAGTAAATTAACGACGCCAGCAAGATCTTTGCCGCTTTTCATAAGTACTTTGGTGCCAGATAATTTCAGCATCTGCTCGGTATTTGCATATGAGGCGGGGATGATGTGTAGCGGGTCTGCTTTGTCGCATAGTGAGATATTCAATTTACCTGCAACCGCACAAAACGAAGGTATACCGTTGATGATTTCGCAGTTGTATCCTTGGGCCAATACCAATCGATGAATATACATATAAGTGGAATAAATTGTGGGGTCGCCGAGTGTGATAAAGGCAACATTGGCACCAGATTTTAACTCGGAGATGATGGTGTTGGCTGCAGCTGTATGAGCAGAAGCGAGAGAAGCTTCATCGCGAGTCATGGGGAGATGGCAATATATTTTTTCTTTATGCGTAATGTATTCTTGAACTATTTTGTAAGCAGTTTTTTCGCCACCGCTGTCGGGGACAACGATTTTGTCTGCCATTGTGAGCGTTTCGATTGCTAGCAGGGTGAGGAGGCGTTTGTCGCCAGGACCTACACCCACGCCGTATAATGTTCCTGGCATAGGGATCTCCTTTGGGGTTATAATTTTTGTAGGTGCTGCGGATAATATGTTATATGCAACATTCCAGATTGATCGGTCCATACATTCGAATCCACTTCATATAGATCCTTTATATTTTGGGACGTTATGATTTCGGCGGGTGTGCCAGATAATAGCATTTGCCCATCTTTCATGGCGTAAATATAGTCGCAATACATAGAGGCAATGTTTAGATCGTGAATGGCTGCAAGCACCGTAATATCGAGGCTTTTTACTATGTCCAATAGCTGCAGCTGATACTTGATATCTAAGTGATTGGTGGGTTCATCTAATATAAGACAGGGGGTTTGCTGAGTTAAGGCACGAGCCAAAATGACCCGTTGTTGTTCACCACCAGATAGGGTATTGAAGTTGCGGCCCTTAAAATGATGCATCCCGACTTTTTTTAGGCAGTCATCTACAATCTGAAAATCTGATGCGGTATCAGTTTCTAGACGTCGCTTATGCGGATTGCGGCCCATCAAAACGACTTCTTCTATTTTGAAATCAAAGTTATAAAAATTATGTTGAGAGACGACAGCCAAACGCTGTGCGGATTGCTTAACAGAAAGAGAGCTTAGCGATTCTTGATTGAGAAAGACCGCGCCGTTTGTAGGTTTTAGCACTCTATAAATGCACTTTAGCAGAGTAGATTTGCCGCTACCGTTTGGGCCGATGACTCCGACAAATTGTTGTGGTTTAGCAGTTAGAGAGATGTTGTTTATGATGCTGCGCCCATCGATGGTAACGCCAACTTTGTCAGCTGAAATATTCATTAGTTGTTACCTCCAAATCCGTATGATTTCTTTGCCATTAAATAAATGAAGCACGGCGCACCAACCATAGATATCAAAATTCCGATCGGCAACTCGTTTTGGGGAATGATGATGCGAGATAATACATCGGCCCATACCAATAATAATGCCCCAGCAAGTGCAGAAATAGGAAGTAGCTTTTTGTGATCGGTACCAACCAAAAATCTAACAAAATGTGGAATAATGAGTCCGACAAACCCTATCATTCCAGATGCATAAACTATGAAGCCGATCATCAATGCGGAGATTAATAAAAATAAGTTGCGATACCGATGTAATTCGGTGCCTAGCGTGACAGCAACTTCATCTCCAAGCAACATTAGATTTAGGATTCGATGTTGCGACCACAAGAAAATTGTACAGAGAAAAACTATTGGCAAAACGACAGCGATGACACTCCATTCGGCACCGGCAAGGCTACCCATCAGCCAATATGTGATGCTCATCATTCCTTCTTTGTCATCTGCAAAATATACGATAAAGCTAGAAAAGGCGCTACAAAGGGAGCTGAGAGCCATGCCGGAGAGAAGCAATTTGATGGAGTTACTTCTGCCACCAATATTGGATAATACAAGAACCATCATCGAGACAGCAAAAGCGCCGATGCACCCCATAACGCCTAAATAATTGCTACCAAAAGCTGAGCCGACGCCGAGCAATGCGGCAGATGTAGCACCCAAAGATGCGCCAGATGAGATACCCAAAATATATGGATCAGCAAGAGGGTTTCGCACAACGGCTTGCATGACAACTCCAGAAACGGCGAGACCCATTCCAACTGCAATGGCCAAAATAAGGCGAGGCAATCGAATATAAATGATGATATCGCGAATAGCACTGTGATTGATTTGGGAGCTAAGTTCGTTGACTATTACTTGATAGACATCTTCGATAGGAATAGAGGTGGAGCCGATGGTAACAGCAACTAAAATCGAAGTAACTAGCAATACAGCGAGGAAGATTAGTAATGCAATGTAGCCTGAAGTTGATTTGAGTAAAGTAATTTCTTTCATGATAGCGTCTCCCTAATTTGTGGCTTTTGGATATAACCCTGCAGAAAAAATTTTGATGCCGTCGAGAGTGCGAGGGCCGCTAGCATACATATCGCCTAGCATAACGGGATGAATTCGATTATTTTTGATAGCATCTAAAGAAGCAAAGGCGGGGTCGAGTAAAAGTTTATTGAGTACGATTTCAGTTGCAACATCGGTAGTGTCGGACTCAGAAAACGGGAGGTAACAGAGAAAAATGACATCGGGATTGAGGGCAACGATTTCTTCTTTGGAGATATTTCCGTGATTTGGAGCAAGTAAAGTTCCGCCTAATGAAGTGATCATATCGCCGCCAAGAGAAGTCGCACCATAATTCGTAATATTTCCTTCATAAAATTCGATGAGTAATGCAGTTTGAGAAGGCATATCGGCAGCCGCGTCCAAGGCAGCTTCGATCTCATATTGCATAGAGTCTACTAGTGCAGTAGCAGCTTCATTTGCGTTAAAAATTTTACCAATATTTAGGATGTCGGTGTATTCTTTAGAGAGAGTTCTGGGATGTCCGCCGGCTCTGGTGTTGGAGTTTATGTAAGTATTGATGTTTCGGTCGTGCCAAAAGTCAACATCCTTAAGCTTTTTATCAGAAAATATCGATCCCCATGCAAATATAAGGTCGGGTTGAAGACTTAAAACAGTTTCCGTATCAGGTGAAAACATATTTTCGTTATACTTCATCAAAGCGAGATCATCTTCCCACTCAGGTTTTATGGCATTGTCCAGGCCGTAAGATGCGATAACATGATCGGTTAGGCCGAGGGCAATCATAGTTTCTATCGAACCTTGATATATAGCGAGTACGCGATTTGGAGCTTCGTTGAATGTGAGGGATACTTCCTCGCCAGCATAGTTGTAGTTGGTGATGGTGATGGGGTAATAGTCGCCAGAGGCAGAGGTGGTGGGAGTATCTGCAGGGGATGTGGTTGCGCATCCGGCTAGGGTAGCAGTAGAAAAGATCGATATTGCAGAAAATAAAACGGATTTAAAAATAGGTTTCATCGCTAAAGTCCTCCTAATTGTTTTTGTGTATGCAGGCATAGAAAAAGAGGCGGATCTTCTTTCCCAAAATTCGCCATCAAAAATATTTAGCAGGTATCCTGACTTATGATATATGCAATAGCCGTGCAACGAAAGCCTTCCGCAAAATGAAAGAGCGTGGCAAATTTTCGATGCTTCATCAAATACAGTAGAGGAAGCTGTTTTGGACTTTCACCAAATTCCCGTGTACTAAATATTGGTTAAATGCATTGTAATATTTTTTTAATTAGTTGTCAATAAAAAAATTTTAAGTCTTGAGTAAAAGCGGGGGAATTAAAGCACCAATCAAATTGTCCACGCCCGGTCAGCGGAAGCAAGTGCCCATCAAATTTTGTGTCGGTATATTGCGAAAACCATTCGTTAAGCTTGTGCGTTAAGTCGTTTTGTATTTGCGCATACTCAGGCTGTCCGTAGAGATTGGTTGTCTCGTCGGCATCTGCAGCTAAATCATAGAGTTCAGAATCTAGATCGTTGTATCGATATACGAGTTTAAATTGATCGGATCGGATCATGCGAACGAAACCATATTCATCAAACATAAACACATTGGTATGCTGCTGATTGGAACCAACAAGATGCGGAAAAAAGCTGTGCCCGGGTTGGAGAGGTTGGCTTTTGTAGGATATGCCAGCGATGTCCATAATGGTTTGAAAGATGTCTAGATGGCTTGCGGTTAGAGAAGAAACTGTGTTGGAGTTTTGGATAAAAGGAGCGCTAATAATAAACGGAACCTTTACAGAAGAGTCATACATATTGGGAGGGTAGGTGCCATTGCCCTTGCCCCAAACGCCATGTTGTCCGAGGTTCATTCCGTTATCGGCAGTGAACATAACGACAGTGTTATCTGCTAGATCGTTAGCTTCGAGGAAGTCTAAAATTTTGCCAACGTTGTGGTCCATCGCGGTAATGGCGGCATAATAGCCAGTGAGGCAAGAGCGTCGTTTTGCAGGAGTATCGCCTATCGCACAAGTGTTGATTTGGTTTGGATGAACGGGAAGTTCGGGAGTTGAAGTGAAGTCGCAATTGTCGTACTGGGAGATAAATTTGGCTGGATGCTCGCTGTGTGTCCAAGGCGTGTGAGGAGCAGTGTAATGAACACTTAAGTAAAATGGTCGAGTATCATTTTTAAATTCAGCTAAAAAATCGAGAGCGCGGTTGGTGATGGTATCGGTGACATATTCGGTGCTTTGGTAAAATTCGCCATTTTCGCAAATGTCGGCGTCATAGTAATTGCAGCCACCGTGCCCGAGTGCAAACCATTTTTCGAAGCCAGGCTTGGGGTGGGCGTTGTTGCCAAGGTGCCATTTGCCGCTTAGGGCGCAGCGGTAGCCATGGCTTGCGAGTTCTTCGATATAGGTATGTTGTCCGTCGAGATATTCGATAGCCGTGTCGGGTTTGGCAAATGATTTGTGAGATGACATATTTGGATATTTTGCAGTATCGACGCTTCCGCCGTTTAGCCAATCGTGAATTCCGTGGGCAGAAGGCATTCGGCCGGTGACAATAGAAGCTCGGGCAGCGGAGCATACTGGTGATGCGCAATAAAAATTTTCAAAGCGAACTCCATTGGCAGCGAGTCGGTCTAAATTTGGTGTTTGAACATCGTGATTTCCAGCGCAGCGCATGGCCCAGGCACCTTGGTCATCGGTTAAAATAAATATTATATTAGGTTGTTTCATGTTAAACTTCCTTTCTATTTTTGATATATATAATATACAATAGATTTTGTTGCGGGAGAAGGGAGGATAGCTATGAAATTCTGCTAAATATTATATTGCGAAAAAAAAGAGCATATGGTAAAATTAGTAAAATGGTAAAAATTGGAGGGTTGTAGCTTATGAATTATTCAGTGTTGCTTGCATTTATTATATATATTGCATTGATGATAGGGACAGGATTATTTTTTTATAGTAAGGCGACGACAGTAAATGCGTATTTTTTGGGAGAAAGAAAAATTGGACCCTACATTACATCGATTTCAACACAAGCTGCCGATATGAGTGGTTGGCTATTGATGGGATTGCCGGGAGCGATTTACATTGGTGGCGCGTCGGCTGCGTGGGTTGTTGTAGGAGTAGTGATAGGTACATATGTGAATTGGGTGGTGATTGCAAAGAGGCTAAGACAATATACGAGAGTGGCGGGAAACGGCGTAACATTGCCGAGCTATTTTAGATATAGATTTCAAGATGAGAAGGGATGGTTGTCGATAATATCTTCGGCATTCATTTTAGTATTCTTTTTGTTTTATACAGCTGCGGGGTTTGTTGCGGGCGCAAAATTGTTGGGAACAGTCTTTGATATGAACTATTACAACAGTTTGGCATGTGTGGGGATAGTCATTGTTGCATATATATTTGCGGGAGGATTTTTGGTAATATCGTGGGCAAATTGTTTTAGGGGAATATTGATAGTATTTTCGATTGTAGTGGTTGCGGTAGGAGCTGTTATGAATTTGGGAGGGTTTTCAGAATTTGTACGAGCAGCGAATGATGTGAGTCCAACCATGTTTAATATGTTTGAGACAATCGACGGAGAAGCTGTATCTGTAATAGAAATAATTACGTTGCTGGCCTGGGGGCTTGGATATTTTGGACAGCCGCATATTTTGGCGCAATTTATGGGGATTGAGTCTCCGAGTAAAATTAAAATATCGAGAAGAGTCGCAATGGTGTGGACAGTGGTGACGATGATTTCTGTAGTTGTGGTTGGTATTGCAGGCAGAGTATATTTAAAAACACCGCTAAGCGAAACAACAGCAGAATTGGTGTATGCAGAAATGGTATCAACTATGTTTCCGGGATTTTTGGGCGGAATTTTGCTATGTGCAATTTTGGCAGCAATAATGAGCACGACAGATTCGCAGCTATTTGTGAGTGCCTCAACTTTTACTTATGATGTATATAGAGTTTTTAATAAAAAAGCGACTAATGAAGATGTGTTGTGGATGGGCAGATGGGCGGTGATTATACTTGTTGCCATGGGATGCTCTATTGCATCGGATCCAGATAGAAGCGTATTGGCTTTGGTAGAATATGCTTGGGGAGGATTTGGAGCAACGTTTGGCCCGGTCATAATCTTTTCGTTATTTTATAGAAGAATGACAGCCAAAGGAGCGCTTGCGGGAATTGTTTCTGGTGGATTAACGGTAACTGTTTGGGAGATAGCATCGAAAATATTTCCAAACGTTGAAATACTAAGTTTATATGAAATTATTCCAGGATTTTTAATTTCTGCTATATTAATAGTAGTAGTAAGTCGATGTGATGAAAAACCCGCTTTAGAAGTTTTGCAAAAATTTGATGCGTATAAGTATTGCGACATATAATTATGAAAGAAAAAGATTCTGAACTTGCAAAATCCTGCATATGCTATGGTAAAGTAAAATAGCAAAGAGGAGGATTTTATGGACTATTCAGTTATAATTGCGTTTGTAATTTATATTGCTTTTATGGTAGCGATAGGAGGGTATTTCTATAAGAAGACTGCAACAGTAAATGATTATTTTTTGGGAGGAAGAAAGCTTGGGGCGTGGGTAACATCGATGTCGGCCCAAGCATCAGACATGAGCGGATGGTTGCTGATGGGACTTCCGGGAGCGGCGTACTTTTCGGGGCTTTCCGCAGGATGGATTGCGGTAGGGCTCGGAGTGGGTACATATTTAAATTGGCTGATCATTGCGAAAAGGATTCGACAGTATACAAAAGTGGCAGGGGATAGTATTACGCTACCGAGCTATTTTACGCATAGATTTAGAGATGAGAAAGGCGTCTTAAGTATGATTTGCGCCATGTTCATATTGATATTCTTCTTATTTTATACGGCATCTGGTTTTGTGGCATGTGCAAAACTGTTTTCATCGGTATTTGGGCTTAGTTATCATGTGTCGTTGATATTTGGAGGAGTAATAATTATTGCATATACATTTGCGGGCGGTTTTTTTGCAGTATCGTGGACAGATTTCTTTCAGGGGATATTGATGTTTTTTGCAATAATCATAGTACCAGCTGTTGCGATTTTTGAACTAGGGGGGCCGGTGGATTTTGTATCAGAGATAAATAATATAAATCCTAATATGTTCGCAGTATTTAAAAATGCGGATGGATCGACGTTATCTTTTATAGGAACAATTTCGCTATTGGCCTGGGGGCTGGGATACTGTGGTCAGCCGCATATTCTAATTAGATTTATGGGGATCTCATCTCCTGCAGAAATCAAAAAGTCGCGAAGGATTGCAACAGTCTGGATAATCTTTGCTCTTGTCGCGGCAACTCTAATAGGAATGGTCGGAAGAGCATATTTGACTACACCTCTAGATGCGGTAACGTCTGAGACAGTATATATAGAGATGGTATCCGCTATGTTTCCGGGATTTTTTGGAGGGATATTACTATGCGCTGTGTTAGCATCGATAATGAGTACAGCAGATTCGCAGTTGCTAGTTACGGCATCTGCCATTACAGAAGATTTCTATAAATTTTTTAATAAGGATGTTTCTGAAAAGCAGTTGATGTGGATCGGGAGAGGGTCTGTAATTGTTGTGGCGATAGTGGCGTGTTCTATTGCAGCGAATCCGGAAAGTAGTGTTCTGGGACTAGTGGCATATGCGTGGGCTGGCTTTGGGGCAACATTCGGGCCGTTGGTTGTGCTCTCGCTATTTTATAGAAGGACTACGTTACGAGGAGCAATAGCGGGAGTGATCGCAGGTGGAGTTACAACAATCGTGTGGCAACAAGTGGCATTGGCTATGAACGGTGTAGGAATTTGGGGATTATATGAGATTGTGCCAGGATTTTTGATATCGTTGGCAGTGATAGTGATAGTTAGTAACCTGGATAGAGCACCTTCTGCAGAAATTTTGGAAGAGTTTGATAGATATACGTTGTGTGAAGAATAAATTAAAAAGGGGCTGCCGTTATAATTGGGAGCCCTTTTTTTGATTAAGACTTTAATTCGAGGTATTCATCATATGTGATAACTTTATCAATGATGCCAGTTGGGGTAATTTCGATAATTCGATTAGCAACAGTTTGAATAAATTGGTGATCATGAGAAGTAAATATTACGTTGCCTTTGAATGCTATTAAGCCGTTGTTTAGCGCAGTAATAGATTCGAGATCGAGATGGTTGGTAGGCTGGTCGAGTAGCAAGATATTGGAACCTTTAAGCATCATTCGAGATAGCATGCATCGAACTTTTTCGCCACCAGATAAAACATTAGCAGGCTTTTTGTTGTCTTCACCAGAAAATAGCATACGTCCTAAGAAGCCTCTCAAATAAGTTTCGGATTGATCTGAAGAATACTGACGCAACCAATCTAATAAGCTGAGGTTGGTTTCAAAAAACTCGGTATTATCTTTAGGGAAGTATGAAAAGGAAGCAGTAACGCCATATTTTACTTCACCAGTATCGGGAGTGTCTTCTTCTGCCAAAATTTTGAATAATTCCGTAATAGCAAGCTCATCTTCGCCGATAATAGCGATTTTGTCACCTTTGTTAACTCTGAAATTAATATTTTGAAGAAGCGTTTCGGCATTAACTGATTTAGAGAGATCGGTAACTGATAATATTTCGTTTCCAACTTCTCGATCCTGGGTAAAAGAGACAAAAGGATAACGCCTAGTAGAGGCCGGCATATCATCTAGCTCGATTTTGTCTAACATTTTTTTCCTGGATGTGGCTTGCTTAGACTTAGATTTATTGGCAGAAAAGCGCTTAATAAAGTCCTGTAGTTCCTTAATTTTTTCATCCTTTTTCTTGTTTTGGGCCTTAAGAAGACTTTGAAATAGCTGGCTAGAATCGTACCAAAAGTCGTAGTTCCCAACATACATTTTAATTTTAGTATAGTCAATATCAACGATATGAGTACATACAGTATTTAGAAAATGCCTATCATGAGATACTACTATTACAGTACCAAAAAAGTCTAGCAAAAAGTCTTCGAGCCAATTTACAGATTGAATATCTAGGTGGTTAGTGGGCTCATCAAGAAGCAAAATATCTGGTCGACCAAATAATGCTTGAGCAAGAAGAACTTTCACTTTGTCGGCACCATTTAAATCTTTCATAAGCGAGTAATGCAAGTCGGTGCCAATTCCCAAACCTTGTAATAGCTGAGATGCTTCGGAATCGGCTTCCCATCCCCCAAGCTCTGCAAACTCCGCTTCCAACTCGGATGCTTTAATCCCGTCATCGTCGTTAAAATCTTCCTTTGCATATAACTCGTCTTTTTCTTGCATAATTTCGAAAAGGCGTTCGTTGCCTCGGACAACGGTTTGCAAAACCTCGGAGTCATCATATTGAAAATGATCTTGCTTCAATACAGATAATCTTTCTTTAGGAGGAATAATAATTTCGCCAGTTGTGGGCTCTATATCTCCAGACAAAATTTTTAAGAAAGTGGACTTTCCAGCACCGTTTGCACCGATAACACCATAGCAATTGCCGGGTGTAAACTTTAAATTTACATCTTTAAAAAGTGTGCTTGCCCCAAATTGGAGGCTTAAATTAGTTACAGTTAGCATTGTGAATCTCCTTAAATTAATATCTTTGTAAAAATAATCTCAGTTTAGAGTTTTGTCTATAATATCAAAATTTATACAAATAATTAAAAAATAACTATTTCATGTATCCGCCTTCCATAGGAGAGGTAGCGTTTTTGGCAAATAAACTCAAGATACCAGATGTATATTTTGGTGCTTGCGGATGCCAACTACGTTTTCGTTGATCTAATATAGCATCGACTGCTGCAGCAGAACAACGTTTCCCCGCAATTCCAACGATTTGTAAAAGTCTATTGGGAATATCGATTTCTATTAGATCGTCATATTCTACTAATGCGATAGGACCGCCTTCGGAAGCTTCGGGAGAAATATGGCCTATAACGGGGCCTTTGGATGCACCAGAAAATCTGCCATCGGTGAGCAATGCTATACTAGCAGAGAGTTCGGGATCCGATGATATTGCTTCTGTGGTATAAAACATTTCGGGCATTCCACCACCTTTGGGGCCTTCGTATCGAATGATAACAGCTTCGCCGGGATTGATAACTTTGGTTAAAATGGCGGCAATGGCTTCTTCTTCGCTATCATAAGGACGAGCTTTTAAGACAGCCTTGTGCATTTGGATAGGAACAGCAGAATGTTTAACGACGGCACCGAGCGGAGCCAAGTTACCCTTCAATATTGCAATAGCACCGTGGGCTCCAATTGGAGATCTAGCAGAATAGATAATATCTCGCTGATCAAGATTTGTATCTGCCAAATATTTAAAACATTTTTCGTAGTAGCCATTATTTTTGAGCTCGATTAAATTTTCTGCGATAGTTTTGCCGGTGATAGTCATGGCATCCAAATTGAGTAAATGCTTGATCTCTTCCATAATAGCAGGAACTCCGCCAGCATAGTAAAAATATTGAGCAGGCCATTTGCCAGTGGGCCGAATGTTGAGTAAAAAAGGTACTTTGCGATGAATGCGATCGATTTCTGTGGCATCAAATTCGATTTGAAACTCTCGAGCTATTGCAGGCAAGTGAAGTAGCGCATTAGTGGAACCCGAAATGGCAGCATGAACCATAATGGCATTTTCAAAAGATTTTTTGGTAACAATATCTCGAGGCTTTAGATTTGCTGCAGCAAGGTCAACAGCTCGTCTGCCTGCTTCAAACGCAACGTCGACCAAATCAGAACACATAGCAGGCATCAAAGCGCTTCCGGGAAGCATTAGGCCAAGTGCTTCGGCCATGACTTGCATGGTAGACGCAGTTCCCATAAAAGAGCAGGCGCCACAAGAAGGGCAAGCATTCTCTTTGTAATATTGAAATTGTTCGGCAGTAATTTCGCCGCGCTGTTCCATGGCACTATACATTCCGATTTGCTCGAGAGTAAGTAAGTTGGGACCCGCATCCATCACTCCGCCGGTTACAATGATAGCGGGAATATTTATTCTACCGATGGCCATTAGATGCGCAGGGACGCCTTTGTCACAACTGCAAACAAATACTCCGGCATCAAAAGGAGTGGCATTGGCATGGATTTCGATCAGTGCAGCTAAAATATCTCGAGAAACTAATGAATAATTTATTCCGTCGTGCCCCTGAGCTTGGCCGTCGCATATATCAGTGGCAAAGAATCGAGAAGCTTTTCCGCCATTGTTTGAAACGCCAGCGACTGCTTGGGCAACAAAAGAATCTAGATGCGCGCTGCCGGGGTGGCTATCTCCAAAGGTGCTTTCTACAATAATTTGCGGTTTAGATAGATCTGCAGTAGACCAACCCATGCCTCTGCGTAAGGGATCCATTTCTGGTGCGATCTTGCGTATTTGTTGACTAGTCATATTAGAACTCCTATCTGATATAGTTTTAAAGATTAAATATACACGTTTCGTTGATGAGATGTCAAGTATATAAACTAACTAAGAAAACAACTAAGAAGTAGACGATGTAAAATGTTAATGCTATAATAAAAATATATATGATGTATTTCGTATATTATAAAGTAATAAAAATTTTGAAAAAAAGAGGGGAAAGATGTATGATAACAGGAGCACCATTGGTTTTAATTTTTTTACTTTCTGTTGCAGTATTGCTAGTTTTGATTATGAAGTTTCGACTTAATGCATTTGTTGCATTGATACTGACAGCAATTGTAACAGCAGTTGTTGCGGGGATGCCACTTGCAAATATTGGGGGTGTGATAACCGAAGGATTTGGAGGAACCTTGGGAAGCATAGCGATGGTGACAGGGTTTGGAGTTATATTAGGTAGGTTGATGTATGAATCTGGGGGCATTGAAAACTTGGCAACTACCTTATTGAATAAAATGGGAGATAAAAAATCGCCTTTGGCAGTGGGGTTGTCGGGATTTATTACAGGGATTCCGGTTTTTGGAGATGTGGTATATATTATGTTTGCGCCGATGCTGAGAGTATTGTCTAAGAAAACAAAAATTTCGATGACATGTTATGCGTGTGCGATTTCCATTGCAACAACATGTACATATGCGTTAGTATTGCCAACGGCTCCTCCGCTGGTTGTTGCGGGAGAACTGGGTATTGAAATAGGCGTATTTTTTGTATATGCAATAGCGTGTGCGTTTATAGGGATGTTGGTTGGAGGAATAATTTATGGACATTATCGATACTATACGAGCTTGGACTATAGGAGGATTTATTTCTGGAGTAACGATATTAGTAATAGTATCGATTTTATCGATGTTTCAAGATGTATTGCCGGGGTTATAAAAAGTGGCCATATGTGATCGACCACTAGCAACTTAAAATACCTAAAGTGAGTTTTGAAAAACGTTGACGTATTCTACATAAAAAGCAGCTCCGTTGAGCATGGCATTTTCATCAAAATCGAAACATTCATTCATGATGCAATGAGTAATCGTGATGAGTAGCTGTCTTGGTAGAATTTAACATTCCGATATTAGTATTATGTTTTTTAACGGCTCAAATCATACGTTGCGCTCAAGGCTCGACAACAGTGGCATTAATGACGACGGCAGCGATACTAAGTTCTACCGTTGTAGCTAGCACGGTGTCTCCAATTTTATGTGCGATAGCGATTTGCGCGGGAGGGATAGGATTATCATTGCCAAATGACTCGGGGTTTTGGGCCATAAGTCGCTTCTTTAAAATAGATGTGAAAGATACTATACGAGCTTGGACTATAGGAGGATTTATTTCTGGAGTAACGATATTGGTAATAGTATCGATTTTATCGATGTTTCAAGATGTATTGCCGGGGTTATAAAAAGTGGCCATATGTGATCGACCACTAGCAACCTAAAATACCTAAAGTGAGTTTTGAAAAACGTTGACGTATTCTACATAAAAAGCGGCTCCGTTGAGCATGGCATTTTCATCAAAATCGAAACATTCATGATGCAATGAGTAATCGTGATGAGTAGCTGTCTTGGTAGAATTTAACATTCCGATATTAGTATTATGTTTTTTAACGGCTCAAATCATACGTTGCGCTCAAGGCTCGACAACAGTGGCATTAATGACGACGGCAGCGATACTAAGTTCTACCGTTGTAGCTAGCACGGTGTCTCCAATTTTATGTGCGATAGCGATTTGCGCGGGAGGGATAGGATTATCATTGCCAAATGAATGACTCGGGGTTTTGGGCCATAAGCCGCTTCTTTAAAATAGATGTGAAAGATACTATACGAGCTTGGACTATAGGAGGATTTATTTCTGGAGTAACGATATTGGTAATAGTATCAATTTTATCGATGTTTCAAGATGTATTGCCGGGGTTATAAAAAGTGGCCATATGTGATCGACCACTAGCAACTTAAAATACCTAAAGTGAGTTTTGAAAAACGTTGACGTATTCTACATAAAAAGCGGCTCCGTTGAGCATGGCATTTTCATCAAAATCGAAACATTCATGATGCAATGAGTAATCGTGATGAGTAGCTGTATTTCTGGATCCAATGAAAGCGTAGAGACCAGGTTTGGTTTGCAAATATTGTGAAAAGTCTTCGCCACCGGTCATAGGAGGGTGGGATTGTAATCCAGATGCTCCAAGAATATTTGTAACAGCGATTTTACCGAGCTCACTACAATGAGGATCTGAAATTGTTGCAGGAATACCAAAGATGTAGTCGACTTCGCAAGTAGCTTTGTGAGCTGCAGCGATGCCAGTCGCAACACGTCCAATTATAGCAGGCAAGTCGCTTCTTAGTTGAGGATTAAATGTTCGAACGGTTCCGCTTAACTTTGCCGATTGAGATATGACATTACCGGCAGCAGTTCCGGCCTGAAAAGAGCATATACTAATGACAACAGGTTCCAGAGGATCGCACTCTCGACTAACAATGGATTGGAGCCCGGTGACAATTTGCGAACCAACATATATTGGATCTACAGTAAAGTGAGGCAGAGCACCATGACCACTTTTGCCAATAACTTTAATTTTGAGCCAGTCTGCCGCGGCGTATCGAGGGCCTGGATCAACTGAAATTTTGCCGGTATCCATATATGGAAAAATGTGTAAACCTACAAAGCAATCAACATCATCAATAAGCCCAGACTCTATAATTTGTGTCGCACCATCGATAGTTTCTTCTGCAGGCTGAAAGATAAATTTTACGGTGCAAGTCAGGAGTTCTCGATTTTCGGAAAGAACTTTTGCGGCGCCGAGTAGCATGGCGATATGAGAATCATGACCACAAGCATGACTGCAACCATCGTGAACAGATTTAAACTCGAGATTTGTAGATTCCTGAATAGGCAAAGCATCGATGTCGGCGCGAAGGGCGATAACAGCAGAGCCGCCTTTTAATGTTGCGACAATCCCATTGGGGGAGACAATTTGAAATGGGATATTTAATTTGTGTAGCTCGTCTTGAATTTTTAATGAAGTTTTAAATTCTTGATTGCTAAGCTCTGGATATTTGTGAAAATGTCTGCGTAAATTTATGATATAATTCTTATTGGCATCGATTAATAGTTTGGAATTCATTTTATATTTCTCCTTAGGTAGAATTAATGAGAGTAGTTTACCATAAGAGTAGAGAGAATGAGAAGGGGGTAATTGATTTGGATAAATAAGATTTTGAAAAAAGGCTTGACAATTATTATTTTTTGTATTAAAATAGCACTCATAATTGAGATAAGCTGTTATAGCACAGATGGTAGTGCACTACATTGGTAGTGTAGAGGTCACGAGTTCGATTCTCGTTAACAGCTGAAAAAAGAAAAGAGCCCCCAAGGGCTCTTTTTTGTTTATTGATATAAAAAGGTATATTTTGGAACAAGAATATGCTTAAACACAATATGTAAATTTCTGTCAGTGGCTCTCATATAGCCTAATGTATTAAATGCTTTTTGTACCGAGGGAGGGTCTAAGGCATAGATATGAGCAATACTTTCTGGAGTATAGACTCCGCTAGTGCCCAATTGAAATTGTCTGGTTACAAGGTTTCCGATATAACTCGTGGAATTATTAAGAATTTTGAAGAAAGTTTTTTTATCTATTTCTTTAATTTCAAGTTCAGCTTGTATGCTTAAAAATTCCTCCTTAGAAATATCGAGAACTTCTATTACTTCATCGACATCAAATGGGGGCGATGTAGTTTTTAACAGCAAATCTAAATTTTGTATTTTGGGTTGTATATAATGTTTATATATTTCATAAAAATTAGTAGTTGTATCAGTGTATCTAAATTTATTCATAAATTTTAGCAAGGAAAACATTCTCTTTTAGAGTAAAAATAACTTGATCCTCACTTGCCTCTCTTTCTATATTCAATTGGTTTGAGTTTTTAATAAATTTGAAAAAAATAAAAATAATATCTTCCATAATGATTATAAACTAAAAAATTGATACATACTATATGTAATATCTGGAATAATTGTCAAGATAAATTTAATTACCTGATAAAAAAAAACTGAAATTATAACTAGATTTTAAAAAAAGTATATGCTATAATGGGAAAATGTTTAAAGAAACGAGTGTTTTTTTACTCGAAGGAGGAAATTAAAGTGAAAATAAGTTTAGAGAAATTAGAAAATTCAAAAATCTGCCTTACTGTTGAAGTGGAAAAAGATGTAGTAGATAGGGCCTTAAATAAGGCATACAGTGAAATGAAAGGCAAATTTAATGTTCCAGGATTTCGAAAAGGTAAAGTACCTCGAAACATGATCGAAAAAATGTATGGAGCACAGGTTTTCTATGATGACGCGGCTAACAATATTATAAATGGAACTTTGGATAATGCAATCAAAGAAAATAATGTTGAGGTAGTTGCGCGACTTAAATACGGTGATATTCAAGTTGTTGAAATGAATACAGAAAAATGTATTTATAAAGCAACGATAACAGTGAGACCGCAAATTATTCTGGGTGAATATAAAAATTTGGAAATAGAAGCTGAAAAACTTGATGTTACGGATGAAGAAGTCAATGAATACATTGAGCAAGAAGCTGCCAAAAATGCTCGTGAAATTAAAGTAGAAGATAGAGAAATTAGACCTCAAGATATTGTGACTATTGATTTTGAAGGTTTTGTTGATGGGGAAGCTTTTGAAAATGGTTCTGCGGAAAATCATAGATTGGTGATTGGTTCAAAATCATTTATTCCAGGTTTTGAAGATCAACTGATTGGTAAAAATGTAGGTGATGAAGTAGAAGTGAATGTAACATTCCCAGAAGACTATCATGCCGAAGACTTAAAAGGAAAGGACGCAATGTTTAAAGTTAAAATAAAGGATTTATATTATACAGAGCTTCCTGAAATTAATGATGATTTTGTTGCGGACGTTTCTGAGTTTGATACTTTAGATGAATATAAAGAAGATATTAAGAAAAATATAGCCGAAACTAAAGCAAGTAATAGAAAGAATGAAATTACTAACAAAGTGATGCAAAAGGCTGCGGAAAATGCAACGTTTGAGCTTCCTGTAGAAATGGTAGATGAAGAAATAGAAAGAAATGTTGAACAATTTGCACAAAATATGCAAAAACAAGGTATAAACTTGGATCAATATTTAGAATATACTGACATTGACCGTGACAAATTTAAAGAAAATTTTAGAGAGCAAGCTGTAACGCAACTTTCAAATACTCTTATATTAGAAGAAATAGTAAAGCAAGAAAATTTAGAAATCAATGACGAAGATTTTGAGAAAGAATTAGAGCGTAGAGCGGTTCAATATCGTATGGAAATAGATCAGTTTAAAGAAAAGATAAATGATAATTATAAAGAATCGATAAAAAATGATTTAAAAATGCAAAAAGCAATTGACTTATTGGTAGAGACTGCAAAGATTATAGAAAATGAAAATGAAAATTAGGAGGGGATTATAATGCCATCAATTCCTATGGTAGTGGAGCAAACTAATAGGGGCGAACGATCTTATGATATTTACTCTAGATTATTAAAAGACAGAATAATTTTATTATGCGATGAAGTAAACCATGTTACCAGTTCTCTAACAGTAGCACAACTGTTATTCTTAGAAGCTGAAGATCCAGATAAAGATATTATGCTATATATTAATAGTCCTGGAGGTTCAATTGTGGATGGAATGGCTATATATGATACAATGCAATATATTAAGCCAGACGTATCAACAATTTGTATGGGTATGGCAGCTAGTATGGGAGCCTTTTTATTGGCAGGAGGACAAAAAGGTAAGCGTCTAGCATTGCCAAATGCAGAGATTATGATTCATCAGCCTCTCGGAGGAACAAGAGGGCAAGCGACAGATATTCAAATTCATGCTGAGCATATAATAAGAACTAAGGCAAAAATGAATCAAATATTATCAGCAAACACTGGTCAAACTTTAGAAAAAGTGGCGTTAGATACAGAAAGAGATTACTATATGACTGCGGCAGAAGCAAAAGAATACGGTATAATAGATAGAGTAATAGAGAAACTATAGCCAACAAACTGAGAAAAGAGGTGAAGTATGGCAAAAAATGACGGATATGAGCTTAAATGCTCATTCTGTGGAAAGAGACAAGATCAAGTAAAAAAATTAATAGCTGGTCCTAATGTATATATTTGTGATGAATGTGTAGATTTGTGTGCAGATATAATCGATGATGAGTACGAAGAAGACGATGAAATAGAACTTGAGATTGCAACAAATCTTACTCCAAAAATGATTAAGGAAAAATTGGATGACTATGTAATAGGTCAAGCAGATGCAAAGAAAGCTTTGGCTGTTGCTGTATATAATCATTACAAAAGAATTAATAATGTAATAGATAAAAATGATGGAGTTGAGCTTCAAAAAAGTAATATTTTATTATTAGGACCTACTGGTTCGGGAAAAACATTTTTGGCACAAACACTTGCAAAGATGCTTAATGTTCCTTTTGCAATAGCAGATGCGACCACGCTAACAGAAGCTGGGTATGTAGGAGAAGACGTTGAGAATATTTTATTAAAACTTGTTCAAGCTGCCAACTATGATATTGATCGTGCTAAAATTGGTATTATTTATATTGATGAAATAGATAAAATTACAAGAAAGTCTGAAAATCCATCAATAACTCGAGATGTGAGTGGTGAAGGGGTGCAGCAGGCTCTGCTAAAAATATTAGAGGGAACTGTTGCATCTATCCCACCTCAGGGTGGAAGAAAACATCCGCATCAAGAATTTTTGCAACTAGATACGACAAATATATTGTTTATTTGTGGTGGAGCATTTGATGGAATAGATAAAATAATTGAAAAACGCACCGGTGAAAAAACAATTGGATTCGGAGCGACAGTAGTTAGTAAAAAGGAAAAAAGTATTGGTGAGCTTTTAAAAAAATTAGAGCCACAAGATTTATTAAAATTTGGATTAATACCAGAATTTGTAGGGCGTGTTCCTGCCATTGTTACTTTAGAAAATTTGGACGAAGAAGCGCTTAGACGAATTTTAACTGAGCCTAAAAATGCAATTATTAAGCAATATGCAAAACTATTTAAATTTGATGATGTTAAATTAGAGTTTACAATAGAAGCATTAGCAAAAGTTGCAAAATTAGCAATTGATCGACAAACAGGTGCTAGAGGTCTTCGGTCAATACTAGAAAATGTTATGAGAGACATTATGTTTGAAATTCCGTCTATGAGTGATACCTTAGATAAGGTTATTATATCGGAAGCAGTTATTGATGGTGCAGAGCCGGAATTAATTTATAAAACTTCAAAGAACAAAACCTTAGGCCCAGTATAAGACACGGATTTGACGTGTCTTTTTTTTGATTAGTGTTTTAAACCTAATTTTTTAGGCAATACTCCTTGTATTGAAGGAGGAATTGTATTTATGGAAAGTCTTATAATAGGAACCCAATTAATTTTTACAGGTATAGTTGGGATATATTTGTTTACACAATTTGCAAATAATAGAGTATCCACACCTATAACATATGAAGCTGAAAATATTAAATATAGAGAATTGCAACAAATGAGAAAAATTAGTCTGAGAGAGCCGTTAACAGAAAAAATGCGTCCTAGAAGTGAAGAAGATATAGTAGGGCAAGATGATGCGTTGTTGGCATTAAAAGCGGCCTTATGTTCGAAAAATCCACAACATATAATTATTTATGGAAGTCCCGGAGTTGGAAAAACTGCAGCATCGAGAATTGCATTGGATATTGCGAAAGCGCAGCCAAATTCACCGTTTACTAGAGATGCAAAGTTTGTAGAAATAGATGCAACGACTCTTAGATTTGATGAAAAAAGTGTGGCAGATCCATTGATTGGTTCAGTTCATGACCCCATATATCAAGGTGCCGGTAATTATGGAAGTGCGGGAATACCAAATCCAAAAGAAGGAGCTGTTACAAAAGCACATGGGGGAGTATTATTTATTGATGAAATAGGTGAGTTACATTCTATTCAAATGAATAAGTTATTGAAAGTATTAGAAGATAGAAAAGTTAATTTTGATAGTATTTATTATAATGAAAAGGATAAGAATATTCCTAGACATATACACGATATTTTTCAAAATGGATTGCCAGCAGATTTTAGACTGATAGGAGCAACTACAAGAGATAAAAGTGAAATTCCTCCTGCGTTGCGTTCGAGATGTATAGAGATTTCATTTCAAGATTTAAAGTATGCTCATATAGTGGAAATAATTAGAAGAATAATAGCTAGAGAATATATTAGGGTAGAAAATGGTGTAGCAGAAACAATTGCAGAACATGTAAATAATGGACGGGATGCGATATCAATTTTGCAAATGGCGATGAATAAGGTGGCACTGTCAAATCAAGAAAGTGTTACCAAAAAAGATGTGGAGTGGGTTATTAAATCTGGTGGATATGTCTCTTTGAGACCTAAACAAATACAAAGTAGAATGCAAATTGGAAAAGTTAATGGACTGTATGTAACAGAGAATGGCAGTAGTGGAATACTACTTATTCAATGTATAATGCAAAAAGTGGAAAAAGGTAGAGGAAGTATAAAAATTTCAGGGATAGTAGAAGAAGAAGAAATTCAAAAAAGTAACAGTTCTGTAAAGCGAACAAGTATGGCAAAATCTTCTTTGGATACTGTACTTACTATTTTTAAAACCATGTTTGATATACCCATAGAAGATTATTATATTCATCTTACTTTTCCTAACAGTACTCCAACTGATGGTTCTTCTGCTGGGATAGCCATATTTTGTGTTATATACTCTGTGCTTTTTAAAAAACCGATAAATTCGAATATTGTTTTTACAGGAGAGTTGACAATATACGGAGAAGTATATCCGGTGGGAGGAGTCAGTAACAAAATACAAGCGGCAATAGATGCGGGAGCAAAAAAAATATTTATCCCAGAAGAAAACATTAGTACACTTTATAATGACTATGATATAGATATATATCCTGTTAATAATATACAAGAAATAATAGAAGAAATATTTTCTATGCCGGTATTAGAAAAGTTAATTAAATTTGAACAAAGGATGAATTAAATGAATATTACAAAATCAGAATTAATTATAACTGCAGGAAATAAGAAACAATTTCCGGATAACAATCAGATAGAAATTGCATTTGCTGGAAAGTCCAATGTTGGAAAATCGTCTCTTATAAATGTATTAATAAATAGGAAAGCACTTGCCAGAACGAGTTCAACGCCTGGAAAAACACAAACAATAAATTTTTATAATATACAAGATAAATTTAATTTTGTAGATTTGCCAGGATATGGATATGCAAAAGTATCCAAAACTTTGAGAGAAAGCTGGGGTAAATTTATAGAGGATTATCTGGGTAAGAGATCTTCTCTTAAGCAAGTTGTTTTATTGATAGATATTCGACATGCTCCTTCAGAAAATGACAAATTGATGTATAACTGGATTTCTTTTTTTCATGATAATGTATTGGTTGTTGCAACAAAAGTAGATAAAATCAAAAGAAGTCAAATTGCGAAACATATATCTATAATTAAAAGTGTATTGCAATTAAGAACTACTGACAGAATAATTCCCTTTTCAGCTTCAACGAAAGTAGGTAAAGAAGAAATTTGGGAATTACTTGATAGTATTGAAGAAATGGAGTAGCTAATGAAAAATAATGAAGATATTTATTTACAATCTGGAAAACTTAATTTAAATTATTTGGATAATACTCAACGAAAAAAGATGAGTGTTAAGCGTGATTCAGAGAAGGTTGAATATGAGAGACCATATCTTGATGATTCGATTAAAAATTTATTGGAAACTATGAGTGAATATGTAAGAGAAGAAAATTTAAGTTTGAGTAAGGAAAAAGAGAATATAAGTACACAAGAGCAAACTTTAAGAGAGCATATAGAGAAAAAAAAGGCAATTAAGTTAGTAGATATATCATCTTCAAAAACTGCTCCTCAAAGTGAGCAAAAACAAGAATCTAGAAATAAAGAAGAAATAGAAGCTATAGAGCTTAAAAATAAAGTGAAAAAATCTAAAGCATCAAGAAATAAAGAAAAAAAAGATATAGAATTTGAAAATAAGATAGAGAAATCTAAAGCATCCGAAAATGAAGATATAGAACTTAAAAATAAGGTGGAGAAACTTAAAGTATCCAAAAATAAAGAAAAAGAAGATATAGAACTTAAAAATAAGGTGGAGAAACTTAAAGTATCCAAAAATAAAGAAAAAGAAGATATAGAACTTAAAAATAAGGTGGAGAAACCTAAAGCATCCAAAAATAAAGAAAAAGAAGATATAGAACTTAAAAATAAGGTGGAGAAACCTAAAGCATCCAAAAATAAAGAAAAAGAAGATATAGAACTTAAAAATAAGGAGAAACTTAAAGTATCCAAAAATAAAGAAAAAGAAACAAAATCTAAAACATCCAAAAATAAAGAAAAAGAAGATACAGAAGTTGAAAATAAAAAAGTACCATTTGTATTATTTGGTAGAGAAATATTGCAAAATGTAGTTAATGACAAAGGTGAATTAATTGCTAGGGTTGGTGATTTGATTAATGAAGAATTATTAAATATAGCAATTAATAGTGATTGTATTATACAATTGTTATTAAAGACTTACCCTACTTGATTATATATGCTATAATTACATAGCTTAGAGAAAAGGAGGAACAAATGCGTATTCGCTTAATGATATCAATTTTATATTTAATTTTAGGTATTATGTCAGTCTATACTAATGTAATAATATTTTTTATTCCGTTGTTAACGTTACCATTGATAAGATTTCATGTAGGGACTAAACTTTCAAGAGAATATATTTTGTTGGATATTGTAATTGCTTTTATTATGTATTTTGCGTCAAATTCAGTACTAAACTGTGTAATATATATTACGTTGATAATCCTGCCAGCGTATAGTATAATAAAAGAGCAGGAGAAAGAATCAATAAATTATCCGAAATTAATATTTTTAACAGGGACGATTATTTGGGGTGGATTGTTAGTTCAGGGTGAATTAATGAAATACTATGGATATAGCTATTATGAGGCGTATAGGTCGCTGATTAGCAATATGTTTGTTGCTATGAATAGTGAGATATATGCTTTAGGATTAGAAGAATTAATGTTAAGTATGTATCCAAGTACTTTATTTGTGAGTGCAATACTACTTGCTTTTATAACTGTTAGCGTTAATCAAAAAAGAGTTTCTCAAGATAGCATGATTAATCAATTATTTTCATTTAGGCTGAGCAAAATGATATTTTTGATAATACTATTGGCAATTATTATGGTATTTAATACAGATATTATGTATTTGAGTGAAATTGGAATGAATTTAATATTTATAGTGTTTATACTGTTTTATGTTGCAGGTATGTGGGGAATGATGTCTTATGTAATTATGGCTAAAACAACTCCTGTTGCAAAATTTTTAGGAATAATAATGATGTTGATTGTACTCCCTATTGCACCGATATTCCCATTATTGTATGGGTTTTTTGAT
>NZ_CP117982.1:2251512-2342731 GCF_030708075.1 Candidatus Epulonipiscium viviparus
TAGCTCCAATTTATCGTCTACAGCGATGCTAAATGTAACATCGTCATGTCTAACCTTAGATATCAATTCACCAAAAGCGCTATTATTCAAAGTAAACCTTCCCAAATCTGTTGCAACATACAACGAGCCATTTTTTGCCAAATCTGAGAGAGAATGAGCATCGAGGGCGACGTCCACCTGATCTACTGCAGGAGAGCTATCCACAAAAATATTTAATCTCGGAGTTTTATCGCGCACAGAATCTAGAAGATCATCGATAGCATTCCGAACAATTACGCTAGGAATAGATGAACTTGTAAACCCGTGAACCGCATCTTTGTCCGAAATATTAATATCAACAAAAGTAGAATCGTTAGAGTGTACCGGAGAATCAGTTTTGAAAGAATCAGTTTTCAATGAGCTATTACTGTACCCGCTACTTCCACTGCTGCTCCCGCCACTGCTTCCACCGCTATATCTGTTACTACTTCCACTACTACTTCCACCGCTATATCTGTTACTACTTCCACTACTACTTCCGCTACTACTTCCGTTCATAGAAGAAGTTTTGGAGCCATATTTTTTAGAATTATTGAAAGAAGTGATCGCAGCTGAGAGATCGGCTTTAGTAGAATCTACCTCAGATTTCGATGCATCTGAATTATCGTAAACGCTCTGAGCACTGGCAATGGCATCGGTGAGTGCGGCATAAATTTCAGTAGAAACCCATTTAGATGAAGGAGAAATATCCGTACCGTCATCGCTAGATTTTGCGGTTGCAAGGGTAGCGTTAGCCGATGAGAGTAATGTCTCTAACGAAGTCTTGTCAACTGCACTGACCATCGTGCCATTTTGCTTAGCATTATTGAAAGAACTGATCGCAGCTGAGAGATCGGCTTTAGTAGAATCTACCTCAGATTTCGATGCGTCTGAATTATCGTAAACACTCTGAGCATCGGCAATGGCATCGGTGAGTGCGGCATAAATTTCAGAGGAAACCCATTTGGATGAAGGAGAAATATCCGTACCGTCATCACTGGATTTTGCGGTTGCAAGGGTAGCGTTAGCCGATGAGAGTAATGTCTCTAATGCGGCCTTGTCAACTGCATTGACCATCGTGCCGTTTTGCTTAGCATTATTGAAAGAACTGATCGCAGCTGAGAGATCGGCTTTAGCAGAATCTACCTCAGATTTCGATGCATCTGAATTATCGTAAACGCTCTGAGCATCGGCAATGGCATCGGTGAGTGCGGCATAAATTTCAGAGGAAACCCATTTAGATGAAGGAGAAATATCTGTACCGTCATCACTGGATTTTGCGGTTGCAAGGGTAGCGTTAGCCGATGAGAGTAATGTCTCTAATGCGGCCTTGTCAACTGCATTGACCATCGTGCCTTTTGCTTAGCATTATTGAAAGAACTGATCGCAGCTGAGAGTTCAGATTTAGTAGAATCTACCTCAGATTTCGATGCATCTGAATTATCGTAAACGCTCTGAGCATCGGCAATGGCATCGGTGAGTGCGGCATAAATTTCAGAGAAACCCATTTGGATGAAGGAGAAATATCCGTACCGTCATCACTGGATTTTGCGGTTGCAAGGGTAGCGTTAGCCGATGAGAGTAATGTCTCTAATGCGGCCTTGTCAACTGCATTGACCATCGTGCCGTTTTGCTTAGCATTATTGAAAGAACTGATCGCAGCTGAGAGTCCAGATTTAGCAAAATCTACCTCAGATTTCGATGCATCTGAATTATCGTAAACGCTCTGAGCATCGGCAATGGCATCGGTGAGTGCGGCATAAATTTCAGTGGAAACCCATTTGGATGAAGGAGAAATATCCGTACCGTCATCGCTAGATTTTGCGGTTGCGAGGGTAGCGTTAGCCGATGAGAGTAATGTCTCTAATGCGGCCTTGTCAACTGCATTGACCATCGTGCCATTTTGCTTAGCATTATTGAAAGAACTGATCGCAGCTGAGAGATCAGGCTTTAGTAGAATCTACCTCAGATTTCGATGCATCTGAATTATCGTAAACGCTCTGAGCACTGGCAATGGCATCGGTGAGTTCGGAGTAAATTTCAGTAGAAACCCATTTGGATGAAGGAGAAATATCCGTACCGTCATCACTGGATTTTGCGGTTGCAAGGGTAGCGTTAGCCGATGAGAGTAATGTCTCTAACGAAGTCTTGTCAACTGCACTGACCATCGTGCCATTTTGCTTAGCATTATTGAAAGAACTGATCGCAGCTGAGAGTCCAGCTTTAGCAAAATCTACCTCAGATTTCGATGCATCTGAATTATCGTAAACGCTCTGAGCATCGGCAATGGCATCGGTGAGTGCGGCATAAATTTCAGTAGAAACCCATTTGGATGAAGGAGAAATATCCGTACCGTCATCGCTAGATTTTGCGGTTGCGAGGGTAGCGTTAGCCGATGAGAGTAATGTCTCTAATGCGGCCTTGTCAACTGCATTGACCATCGTGCCGTTTTGCTTAGCATTATTGAAAGAACTGATCGCAGCTGAGAGATCGGCTTTAGTAGAATCTACCTCAGATTTCGATGCATCTGAATTATCGTAAACGCTCTGAGCACTGGCAATGGCATCGGTGAGTGCGGCATAAATTTCAGTGGAAACCCATTTGGATGAAGGAGAAATATCTGTACCGTCATCACTGGATTTTGCGGTTGCAAGGGTAGCGTTAGCCGATGAGAGTAATGTCTCTAACGAAGTCTTGTCAACTGCACTGACCATCGTGCCATTTTGCTTAGCATTATTGAAAGAACTGATCGCAGCTGAGAGTCCAGCTTTAGCAAAATCTACCTCAGATTTCGATGCGTCTGAATTATCGTAAACGCTCTGAGCATCGGCAATGGCATCGTGAGTTCGGAGTAAATTTCAGTAGAAACCCATTTAGATGAAGGAGAAATATCCGTACCGTCATCACTGGATTTTGCGGTTGCGAGGGTAGCGTTAGCCGATGAGAGTAATGTCTCTAACGAAGTCTTGTCAACTGCATTGACCATCGTGCCGTTTTGCTTAGCATTATTGAAAGAACTGATCGCAGCTGAGAGATCGGCTTTAGTAGAATCTACCTCAGATTTCGATGCATCTGAATTATCGTAAACGCTCTGAGCACTGGCAATGGCATCGGTGAGTGCGGATAAATTTCAGTAGAAACCCATTTGGATGAAGGAGAAATATCCGTACCGTCATCACTGGATTTTGCAGTTGCGAGGGTAGCGTTAGCCGATGAGAGTAATGTCTCTAACGAAGTCTTGTCAACTGCATTGACCATCGTGCCATTTTGCTTAGCATTATTGAAAGAACTGATCGCAGCTGAGAGTCCAGCTTTAGCAAAATCTACCTCAGATTTCGATGCGTCTGAATTATCGTAAACGCTCTGAGCATCGGCAATGGCATCAGTGAGTTCGGAGTAAATTTCAGTAGAAACCCATTTAGATGAAGGAGAAATATCCGTACCGTCATCACTGGATTTTGCGGTTGCAAGGGTAGCGTTAGCCGATGAGAGTAATGTCTCTAATGAAGATTTATTACCGATGCCAATTTGGGTTCCCGCACGTTTGGCTTCATCAAACGCCTTCGAAGCTTTATCGAGAGCCTCAACCGCGGAATCTACAACGGCCTGTTTGGTAGCATCATTCGCCACGGCAGTAGCAGTTGATATCGCATCGGAAAGAGCATCGTAATCGGAATGAGCAACCCACATGTTGGCAGCATCAACATCGGAGCCGTCATCACTGACTGTTACACTCGCGAGGTTAGCGGTGGCCGCATCGATCAAAGTCAATAACGAAGTTTTATCGGCAATTTCAATTTTGGTTCCCGCACGTTTGGCTACATCGAACGAATTCGAAGCTTTATCGAGAGCCTCAACCGCGGAATCTACAACGGCCTGTTTGGTAGCATCATTCGCCACGGCAGTAGCAGTTGATATCGCATCGGAAAGCGCATCGTAATCGGAGTGAGTAACCCACATGTTGGCAGCATCAACATCGGAGCCGTCATCACTGACTGTTACACTCGCGAGGTTAGCGGTGGCCGCATCGATCAAAGCTAATAACGCAGATTTGTCGGCAATCTCAATTTTGGTTCCCGCACGTTTGGCTACATCGAACGAATTCGAAGCTTTATCGAGAGCCTCAACTGCGGAATCTACAACGGCCTGTTTGGTAGCATCATTCGCAACGGCAGTAGCAGTTGATATCGCATCGGAAAGAGCATCGTAATCGGAATGAGCAACCCACATATTGGAGACATCAACATCGGCACCATCATCACTGACTGTTACACTCGCGAGGTTAGCGGCAGCCGCATCGATCAAAGCTAATAACGCAGATTTGTTAACGACCTCAATTTTGGTTCCCGCACGTTTGGCTACATCGAATGAATTCGAAGCTTTATCGAGAGCCTCAACCGCGGAATCTACAACGGCCTGTTTGGTAGCGTCATTCGCCACGGCAGTAGCAGTTGATATCGCATCGGAAAGCGCATCGTAATCGGAGTGAGTAACCCACATGTCGGCGACATCAACATCGGCACCATCATCACTGACTGTTACACTCGCGAGGTTAGCGGTAGCCGCATCGATAGACGCTAATAATGAAGTTTTGTCAGCGACCTCAATTTTGGTTCCCGCACGTTTGGCTTCATCAAACGCATTTGAAGCTTTATCGAGAGCCTCAACCGCGGAATCTAAAACGGCTTGTTTGGTCGCGGTTCTCAAAACAGCAGTAGCGGTTGATATCGCATTAAACAAAGTGTCACAATCGGAGTGAGTAACCCACATGTCGGCAACATCAACGTCGGTGCCATCATCACTGACTATTGCACTCGCGAGGTTAGCGGCAGCCGCATCGATCAAAGCTAATAACGCAGATTTGTTAACGACCTCAATTTTGGTTCCCGCACGTTTGGCTACATCGAATGAATTCGAAGCTTTATCGAGCGCTTCAACCGCGGAATCTACAGAAGCCTGTTTGGTAGCATCATTCGCCACGGCAGTAGCAGTTGATATCGCATCGGAAAGCGCATCGTAATCGGAGTGAGCAACCCACATGTTGGCAGCATCAACATCGGAGCCGTCATCACTGACTGTTACACTCGCGAGGTTAGCGGTAGCCGCATCGATAGACGCTAATAACGAAGTTTTATCGGCAATTTCAATTTTGGTTCCCGCACGTTTGGCTACATCGAACGAATTCGAAGCTTTATCGAGAGCCTCAACTGCGGAATCTACAACGGCCTGTTTGGTAGCATCATTCGCCACGGCAGTAGCAGTTGATATCGCATCGGAAAGCGCATCGTAATCGGAGTGAGCAACCCACATGTTGGCAACATCAACATCGGAGCCATCATCACTGACTGTTACACTCGCGAGGTTAGCGGCAGCCGCATCGATCAAAGTCAATAACGAAGTTTTATCGGCAATTTCAATTTTGGTTCCCGCACGTTTGGCTTCATCAAATGCCTTCGAAGCTTTATCGAGAGCCTCAACTGCGGAATCTACAACGGCCTGTTTGGTAGCATCATTCGCCACGGCAGTAGCAGTTGATATCGCATCGGAAAGCGCATCGTAATCGGAGTGAGTAACCCACATGTTGGCAGCATCAACATCGGAGCCGTCATCACTGACTGTGACACTTGCGAGGTTAGCGGTAGCCGCATCGATAGACGCTAATAATGAAGTTTTGTCAGCGACCTCAATTTTGGTTCCCGCACGTTTGGCTTCATCGAACGCCTTAGAAGCTTTATCGAGAGCCTCAACCGCGGAATCTACAACGGCCTGTTTGGTAGCATCATTCGCCACGGCAGTAGCAGTTGATATCGCATCGGAAAGCGCATCGTAATCGGAGTGAGCAACCCACATGTTGGCAGCATCAACATCGGAGCCGTCATCACTGACTGTTACACTCGCGAGGTTAGCGGTGGCCGCATCGATCAAAGTCAATAACGAAGTTTTATCGGCAATTTCAATTTTGGTTCCCGCACGTTTGGCTACATCGAATGAATTCGAAGCTTTATCGAGCGCTTCAACCGCGGAATCTACAACGGCCTGTTTGGTAGCGTCATTCGCCACGGCAGTAGCAGTTGATATCGCATCGGAAAGCGCATCGTAATCGGAGTGAGTAACCCACATGTCGGCAGCATCAACATCGGAGCCGTCATCACTGACTGTTACACTCGCGAGGTTAGCGGTAGCCGCATCGATAGACGCTAATAACGAAGTTTTGTCAGCGACCTCAATTTTGGTTCCCGCACGTTTGGCTACATCGAACGAATTCGAAGCTTTATCGAGAGCCTCAACCGCGGAATCTACAACGGCCTGTTTGGTAGCATCATTCGCCACGGCAGTAGCAGTTGATATCGCATCGGAAAGCGCATCGTAATCGGAATGAGCAACCCACATATTGGAGACATCAACATCGGAGCCGTCATCACTGGCTGTTACACTCGCGAGGTTAGCGGTGGCCGCATCGATCAAAGTCAATAACGAAGTTTTATCAGCTGGAGCTCCCAAACTTTTTTCATCAAATACTTTTAGAATTTCTGCTAGATTGAGTTCATATTGCGTGAGTTGATTCTGGCTGAGTTGTGTACCGGAACTCAAGATTGTAAACAGATTTAATATGGTATCTTTGGCAGTGTTATAAGATTTGAGAGGAATCCAGTATTTGTTTGTAGCGATGTCCGTTCCATCAACGCTTCCCGCTGTGGTGGCAAGTAGCTCTTGAGCAAACATTAGAGCATCGATTAATTTTGTTGGATCCATCGTCGCAACCTTTTTGGCAGCAGTGAAAGCCTTTTGCGCCGTATCGACTGCCATAGACGCATTATTCACATCGACTTGAGTGGCTGCAGTGGTAGAAGCAACCGCCTTGCCCCTTGCGATTGCCGCTTCGAGCGCTTCGTATGTCGCGGTATCAACCCAAGTAATACCAGCGATTACGTCAAAGCCATCGTCGCTTTTGGCAGCTGTAGTTAGTTCTGAGATGGCGGCTTTGAGAGATGTTTGTAATGAAGATTTGTCGGCAAGGCCGGGATTGGTGCCAACATGTTTTGAAGCATTGAAGGTCTCGATCGCATTCTGTAAGTTGGTCGTTGCCCTATCGATGTAGTTCTGATTGGCAGATTTGTTACTAAGAGAGCCTTCGGCCATGACAATAGCCATGACGATAGCGTTTTTTGTATTTGCAGTTACCCATACTTGATCAGAATCCAAGTCAGCGCCGTTGTTAGAACTGGTATGAATTTTTGTATGAGTCTGCTTTGCTATATTGATTAGATTGGCTAGCGCTTCTCTAGTCACGACGGCAGTTTTTTTATTGGCAGCAAATACGATGGTTGCAGTGGCGATGTCGCTCTTGGCTGACGAAATTTCATTTGCAGTAGCCGTGGCTTTGGAGACTATAACCTCTCCATTTGCTATCGTGGTTTCGAGTGATTCATAGATGGACTGGAAAACCCAGGTCGCTCCGTCTGCAACATCTTTGCCGTCTACACTTTTGGTGGCAGCATCGATCAAAGTTTTCGCATTGGCTATCGCGGCTTGTAGTTCTGTTTTGTCGAGCTGAGTACCGTCTTTGAAATCAAATTCATAATTTTCGATAGTTCTGGTAGCTTCTATAATTTGTGTAGAGGTGGCATCGGGATTATCGTATACTGCTTGTATTGCCGCAAGAGTGGCGGTGGCGGTGGAATGCTCCAGTTGTGTGATCCACTTTTCGTAGATAGAAATATTACTGCCATCGGTACTGATTTGGATACCATCTATAATGCTTTTCATGGAGTTGATGGCGTCGTTTAGTTTATTTTTATAGGTTGATAGCGCTACTGTTCCGGGATATCGATTATGATTCATAATATCGTTGTAGTAGGCTAACATAGAATATGCTCGATCGGCCTCTATTTGAGTGGAATGTGAATTTATATTTTCCGCAGCGGATAGATGTTCTATTACTAAATCATAATATTGTTCAGATAACCAATACTTATCGACAGGAATATCATCGCCATTGTTACTTCTTAAAGTTATTTCTAAACCAGCTTGTACCAAATCGATGGTCTTTTGCAAAGAGTATGTATCTATGGGTTGAGTCCCTTCTTTTTTGGCTCGATTAAAGCTGGTATATGCTGCAACAAGGGATGTATGCAGAGAATCAACTTCGGCCTGAGTTTTGGCAGCAGAAGCTTTGGCTATTGCAGTTTGGAGAGCGTCGTACTCGGTATAGGTTGTCCATTGATTATAGGGATTTAGCTCGGCACCAGTTTCGGAAACCGCCGTCGTGGCTAAATTATTTTTGGCAGCAACAATTAAGGCCTCGAGCGCAGAGGCATCGACAGTTTCGCTAGACAAAGTGGCAATGGTATTAGAGAATATGCCACTTCCGTATTGGATATCATCTCCGGTGAGGTATGTGAGCTGATTTCCTGCTAAAGCAAAGCCCCATATTTCATGTGCGGAGTGTCCTTTGGAGGCGGCGGGAAGTGAAATATCGAGATCGACCACTTCTGATTTTTGAGTTGCAAAATTATATTTCATAATTGCCTGAGGCGTGTTATAGTATAAAGCTCCATCGTGATATCCAAAACCCGTAAATTTTCCGATCCAGGTTAAGTTAGATGGAGTCTGCCAGGTTATATTTGGAAGAACATCTGCGATTAATTTAGACTCGCCAGTTGCGGTATCCATAGAGTATATACTTCCTGTTATATCCTTTGATGATGGTCGATTGTTATCTATATAATATGCAGTTCCGTCAACAAAAGCGAAAGGTGAAGTGGTGAGAAACCGATCTTCATATTTGGTACTATCGGCCGTATATACTACAGTTTTTGTCCAATCATCTGGCGTTTGATTTATCTGAATTTTTCTAGAACTGCTAATCATAAAGTTACTATGTGAGGCCCGCCCAGTTCGATTTGGGGTAGGATCGGCCCAGGTAAAGTCGATATTATACCACTCACCATCGCACTCGACCATGTTCCAGATGTGGTTAAGATGTCCTGAGGATACTGTAATATTGGGAATGTTTAACTCGTTTAATATTAGCTTTGCAACATCAGCATACGATTCGCAAACTCCTACCCCCTCTTCAACAAAACGCGCTTTGTCGCGAACTTCGGCTTCTGCGTTTAAACCTGCTGTATCGTACGCATACGTAACAGCCAGGTAGTCGTTTAAAATCAGTAGCTTGTCCAAAACGGTGTTTCCGCTCGCAGTTAAAGAGACCACTTTGTCGATCTCGTTTGATAATATTGTAAAGTAGTAGTCATAATTATCGGCCAAATGTCGATCATATTTTGGAATTATAGATTTCAGCATGTTGTCATCATCTACAAAATAGTTCCAACCCTCTATAACATGAAATAGGCGTTTATCGTTTGCTAGTAGTTCGCGAAAAAAAGTGTTTCCTTCTTCTTTAGTCATGTTTAAAGAAGACATATCTATAAGAGAAGCTTCGGCGATTAATGATTGGACCATTGACTCCTGAAATGCCGCCGAGTCTTTTGAGGTGTATAAGGGGGCATCGTGGGGCCAGGTGGTGGATGTGTCCAGAGGATTATATTCATATACTTCCATATGTACGGCATTCTCGTTCGCATATGTTATCTGAACAAAGGGGCTATAATTAAACATGGATGGAATGGCTATTTGTTGTAATAGCATCGAAGATATTATAAGTGTACTAAATTTTTTTTTCATAAGCGTCATCCTTTTCTTTTTATATTTAGGTTACGCCTATATTGTACCTTTTTGGCACATTTTAGTCAAATAATATGCCCGAAGTTTCCTTGTCAATTTTAGGCAATCTGGATTTTTTTTGTATTTACGAACAATTAATTGCTATTATACAAGTAGAAAACCTAATTTTTTCTGGTACTCACAAACAACTGGTTTCGGTTATGCAAGTAGAAAACCATTTTATTTACTTTATCTTGCGATGCTTTCTTATCATCTAGTAATAACCGACTTTCGATAAGCTTGTCTTCTAAATAAGTGTAATATGTTGGAGATGTCCAAAAAATTTTATCTTCATTGAGGTCCGCTGGACTTGTGGCTGTCGTGGCAAGATTATTTTCGGCAATAGCTACTATGCGTGCCAATAAAGTTTTGTCGGCTTTAATTTTTCCGGATTCTTTAGCGAAGTTAAACTCGGAGTACGCAGCAAGAAGGGCGTCCTGAGCTTCGTCTGTTGCGGCTCCTTCGGAGGCAGCAGAAATTGCGTCGGCAAATGCTTCGTATTCGGTTGCAGTTACCCATTGGTTATATGGATTTATGTCGTCTCCGGTTGGGTCAACTATTACGGTATCGAGATTGGCTCGCGATGTATCGATAAGCTGTTCAAGAGCGTCGTTGGCGGCGACACTAACCATGTTATGTTCAAAGTCAGATAATTTTTTTATGTCATCTCCAGAAACAAGCGTGAGTTGCGTATCTGAAACCTTTAGTCCCCACAACTCTTCGGTCATATCGATATTTAATGGGGTAGCCTTGTCGGTGGTAACGTCATATAGCATCACAGTAGTGGGGGTGTTATAGTATAGCATTCCGCCGATTTCTCCAAATCCTGTATATTTTCCGGCATAATATGTAGAAGCGGAGGTATACCATTTCGTATCTGCAAGTGCCTCGTAAATCAAGGTGCTTTCTCCTGTTTTCACATCGAGAGAATATATATTTCCCGTTGCAGATCCGTCGTCCGTTGTAACATTGTTAATATAATAGAGGGCATCGTCGAGAACAGCGAACGGTGCGGTCGTGGCTCTAAACATTTCTTCATATTTTAAACTGTCGGCGATATACGGAACAGTGTTTGTCCAATCATCGAGTTTTTTATTCAGCTCAATTTTTCGATCATTACTTACCATAAAATTTTCATGCGAAGCTCGACCAGTTAAATTTGGCGTAACATCTGACCACGTAAAATCAACGTTATACCAGTGCCCCTCGTGCTCCACCATATTCCAGATGTGGTTTAATCGTATAGATGAAACGGTAATATTTGGAATTCCAAGCTCGTTTAGCACTAATTTTGCAAAGTCAGCATACGATTCACATACGCCGCGTCGCTCCTCAATAAATCGAACTTTATCGCGAATTTCGGTATCAGATTTTAAACCCAAAGTATCGTATTCAAAATTGGTCGCCAGGTAATCGTTAATAATAAGAATTTTCTCCAAATCCGTTTTGCCCTCCGAAGCTAAAGCAACGACCTTGTCAATTTCGGTATCTAGTAAATTGTAATAATAATCATAGTTATCAACTAAGTGCCTGTCATAGTTTGGATAAATCGTGGTTAATACTTTGTCGTCGTCTACCTTGGGATACATCCAACCCTTTAACACATGAAAAAGGCGCTTGTCATTTGCTAACAATTCGCGAAAATACGCATTAGCGTCTTCGGTATTTAGATCTAAGTGGCTGATGTCGATAGCGATTTCCTCTTTTAATAACGCATTGGCGATCAGCTCTTTTGCCATATCCCGATTGCGAGCGGAGCTTGGCCAGGTTACAGAAATATCGAGGGCGGTGTCTTCTTTGATTTGTAAGATTGGTTCAGATGGTATGTACGCTTCGGTTTTTATATTCTCAACCGTAGTTGCATGGGTGGAGATTGCTTGCGTTAATATCGTTGCTATAATTAAAGATTTTTTCATATTTATCGTCTCCTTTTGGTCTTTTGTGGAATAAATCAATTGTACATCCCCTGCATTTAAAAAGTCAAACGATTTCTAAAAAATTCTATTGTCAATTTTAGGCACAGAAAATAAATCTGTTTTAGTACTACTGCTATTTTTTATAGTAAAATTATATACAGTTTGACAAATGGCTTTAAAGTTTAAAATATTTATGCAGTAAAAAAATAAATTGGACATTGAAATAAATATTGATTTTCAATAAAATTATTTTTAAATTTAGGAATTGATAAATTTTGGTATTATTGCTTCGCATGATGCATTCTGGTATACTATTCTTCGAAAGGGGTAGTTTAATTATGAAATGGAGAAAAATGATAACTATAACTACATTTTGTTTTGGTACATATGCAACAGCACTTTACGCTGATGTCGATAAGGGCGACGCAATAAAAAGCATTTATATAGAAGAAAAAAATCTGGAAGCCACAATCGAAGCTAATGCCGAAGCGAATGCCGAAGCGAATGCCGATGCGAATGCCGAAAGCCGAATGCCAAAGCCGAAAGCCAAAGCCGAAGCCAAAGCCAAGCCAAAGCCGAAGCCAAAGCCAAAGCCAAGCCGAAGCCAAGCCAAGCCAAGCCGAAGCCAAGCCGAAGCCAAGCCGAAGCCAAAGCCAAGCCGAAGCCGAAGCCAAGCCAAGCCAAGCCGAAGCCAAAGCCAAAGCCAAAGCCGAAGCCAAGCCAAGCCGAAGCCGAAGCCCAAGCCGAAGCCGAAGCCAAGCCAAAGCCAAAGCCGAAGCCAAAGCCAAAGCCAAAGCCGAAGCCAAAGCCAAAGCCAAAGCCGAAGCCAAAGCCAAAGCCAAAGCCGAAGCCAAGCCAAAGCCGAAGCTGAAGCCCAAGCCAAAGCTATTGCTGCTGCTGAAACTGCTGCTGCAATAATTGCCGAAGCGAGTGCTGTTGATGATTCTTGGGTATCCGTAGGTGGGGATGGAAAGATTCAGGTCGATTGGTCTTCCGGAACTATTATTGGTGCTCGCGATGTAACCACAGTTGAAATTCCTTCCGAAATAAATGGCGTGAGTATAACTTCCATAGCTGATAATGCCTTCTCAGGTTGCGCGACTCTTACAAGTGTGATCTTGCCAGAGAGCATAACGTCGATTGGAGATGCCGCGTTCGCTTTATCTCCTAATTTGGTATCTATCAACATTCCCGATCAGGTTACAGAAATTTCTTATGCTAGCTTTTTAGGTTGCGAAAGTTTGGCGGAAGTTAGCATCGGCGACGGAGTGGCGTTGATTGATGAATTTGCGTTTACTGATTGCGACAGTTTAGCGGAAATCTCCATTCCGGGTAATGTGAAGACGATAGCGCAACGAGCGTTCTACAATTGTGATGGCTTGGAGTTGGTTTCTTTGGCTGAAGGAGTTACTACTATTGGTGACTTTGCGTTTACCGAGTGCAGTAGCCTGATGAATATGGCAATTCCTGGAACTGTGACAAGTATGGGTAAATATTCTGTGGCAGCAGTTAATTTAGCTGCAATAGAATTTACGGGTACACCAGAACAATGGGAGGCGTTCGATATATTTACTCCATCAGATGTACAATTGTCATTTGTGGCAGCGCCGGAACCTGTTGTAGAGCCGGAACCTGTTGTAGCGCCGGAAACTGTTGTGGAGCCGGAAACTGTTGTGGAACCAGAGCCTGTTGTAGAGCCGGAATCTGTTGTGGAGCCGGAACCTGTTGTAGAGCCGGAACCTGTTGTGGAGCCAGAGCCTGTTGTAGAGCCGGAACCTGTTGTGAAGCCAGAGTCTGTTGTGGAGCCGGAGCCTGTTGTGGAGCCAGTCGTAGATAATTGGTATAATGTGTTTGGTATCGAAGGTGGAGAAATTCAGTTTGATAAGGAGACGGGAATCATTTTGGCAGCAGAGGAGACTGTCTCGGTAGCATATATTCCAGAAACAATCGATGGGGTTGCAGTAAAGGGCATAGCTAACGGAGCCTTCGATGACTGCCAAAAGTTATCGGGAATATTTTTACCAAAGTCAATTTTAAATGTGTTATTGAATTCTACAAATTCCGAGGTAGATTCTGAAGCAACTCCGGAATAATTTTTTTATAAGGGCAGCCAAATGGTTTGTCCTTTTTTTTGTGTATTGACCCAGCGAAATGTATAATGATATACTGTTTCAATCATTTGAGGTATTTACTCGGATGAATTTGAATCATATAGGAGACGTGCCATGTTAAATCAAATGCAGTTAGATAGAATGATTGAAAAGCAAAGACAGTATATTGATAGAATGGAGAAGTATATTTTTAAAAAGGTTGCAAGCTTGGATGTCGCATATTATTGTACAAAAGAGCATCTGGCAAAGGCGCCGCAAAACGTTGATTATAAACCGATTAAGCAGGGAGAGATTTGGGGTGGAGAGAAAACTTACTATTTTTTCAAGACATCGTTTACGGTACCACAAGAATTAGATGCTCAGAAATTATATTTAATGCCGAATTGTTCGTTATATGAAGGGTTGCTATTTGTAAATGGGATGCCGTATGCAAACTATGCTGCAAAGTACCAAATGAATACTGGGCATGGTAACCACTATTGTAAAGCCTTTGTCCATGTGGCAGAAGTTGGTAAAAAATATGAGCTTGTGCTAGAAGCATACACAGGGCATGACATCGAGGGTTGCTATCCATATGAGAAGCCGTGTAGAAGGAATTATGATTTAGTATTTGATAGCTTTGATGTAATGGTAACGGATGAGTTGGTGAAAGAATTTTACTATGATTACAAAACATTGATGGAATTATACGATTGCCAAGAAAAGAATAGCGCTAAGAGAGCCGAAATTGAGAGCATCCTCATAGATTTAAATCAGGTTATCTATTTTTCGAATGAGGAAACAGACGATGATGCGCAACGCGAAGCTTTGCCAATAGCGAGAGAAATTATGAGCAAAGTGCTTAATAAGAAGAATTCCCAAACCGTTGCTAGAGTGGGTATATTGGGGCACTCCCATATGGATACCGCGTGGCTTTGGGAAATTGATGAAACTATAAAAAAGTGTGCCAGAACTTATGCAAACCAAATTAATATGATTGAACAATTTGAGGATTACCATTTTATACAGAGCAGCGCTGCGCATCTTAAGTTTATTGAGATATATTATCCGGAGCTGTTTGAGGCAATAAAAGGGAAGATACGTGAAGGCAGATATGAGCCCAATGGTGGCGTATGGGTTGAGTGCGACTGCAATATTACGGGCGGAGAGTTTATGATTCGTCAATTTTTGTGGGGGCAAAGATACACAATGAAACACTTTGATTATAAGTCGAATACCTTTTTTTTGCCGGATACATTTGGATATTGCGCGGCTATTCCACAAATATTAAAAGGATGCGATATTAAGTATTTCTTAACTACAAAGATGGACTGGAATGATACCAACAAGTTTCCTTATGTAACTTATTATTGGCAAGGGATTGATGGTAGCAAAGTGTTAGCGCATCACAATGTTACAAATAGGTATCCAACGCCAATTCCGGTAACCGGGCTGATAAACGAAATTCAACAAAAATCTGTTAGCAACGAACGACTTTTAACTTATGGGCATGGTGACGGCGGTGGCGGGCCTGAGGATAGCTCTGTAGAAATGGCTAAGCGACTATATGATTTGGAGGGTTGCCCGCAGTTGTATAACACGACGGTTGGCGATTTTATGGATGCATTAACTTTGAAATATCCAAATACGTACGTTGGAGAATTATATCTCGAGTTACATCGAGGCACGCTAACCAATCAACACACTATTAAACGCAATAACAGAAAGGCGGAAGTTGCAATTAGAGACGCAGAGTACTTTACGTCGGTTACGGCGTTTGCTAACCATGCGGTGGCTTCGAGCGAGAAGATAGCGCCGCTAGTGGAGACGTTGTTAATAAATCAGTTTCACGATATTTTACCGGGCACCTGCGTTCCAGAAGCCCACGACAGAAGTATTGCGGAGACTACTGAAATTATTCGGGCGGCAAATTCAATTGCAGCAAATCTGGTATCAACTCCAGAAGATACTATAACGCTATATAATACATTGTCTCATAAACGAAGCGATGTTATCGAAATGGCAATAAATGGATATATAGACGCGGCTGTTCCGCAGCAAAGGATTACAAAGCTTGATGGCACTACAGTTTTGCATGTTGGAGGAATTGAACTCGATGGATTTTCTAGCAAGACTTTTAACGTATGTACGCAATGTAAATTAGAAAACTCTGCCTTTAAATTCGAAAACAATGTGTTAACAACACCGTTTGCGGTCGTAACATTTGCTGAAAATGGAAGCATCGAATCGTTTGTAGATACTCGAAATAATAGAGAGCTTAGAGGAGAGGGGCATAACCTGAATACATTTTTATTTGGAGAAGATTTGTCGTTGGCGTGGGATAATTGGGACATCGATGCTGATGCGATGATGAATTTGGAGCCGGCACTGAAACTGACTAAATTTGAAATTGTTGCAGATGGAGCGGTAGAGTTTAGGATTCGAACAGCATATGAGTTGTCCAAACATTCGACGTTGAGCCAAGATATCATTTTCTATGCAACAAGCCCGAGGGTCGATTTCGACAATGTAGTAGATTGGAACGAAAAACACAGATTGCTAAAAGTTATATTCGATACAACTATCAATACAGACTATGCAACTCAGGAAATACAATTTGGTAATCTACGAAGAACTACGAAGGCAAACAATAGCTACGAGCAGGCACAATTTGAAGTTTGCAATCATAAATACACCGACCTATCAGAGCCAGCTTATGGGGTTGCTATTTTAAATGACTGCAAGTATGGAATTTCGGTAAACGGTTCGGCGATGGCATTGTCACTTCATAAGGGAGGGTGTAAACCAGATCCGCGAGGAGATAAAGGTGTTCACGAGTTTGTGTATTCATTCTATCCGCATATGGGCGGGTTTAAAGCAGAAACGGTATGCGCGAATGCATATGAATTGAATTATCCCGTGAAATCCTTTGTTGGAGGTATTGCTTTGCCAAAATTACTTTCGGTGGATATGCCTAATATTGTTGTTGAAAGTTTGAAGCCGTGTGAGGATAATGAAAAAGCATTAATCGCTCGGATATATGAATGTGAGGGCAGTTACACAAACGTTTCGATCAGGTATCACAAAGATATTAAAGAGATAGTGGAAACCAATATGCTGGAAATGCCTATCCCGGGCGATGCGAACCCTTTGGTATTTAAACCATATCAAATTAGAACATTTAAACTTGTATATTAACCATTTCTAATCAAAATATCGAGTGCAGTTTTGAGGCAAAGTTTACCATATCCCCATTCGGTGCTCGGTGCGTCGATGCCTTTGCGATTGGCTCCGCGTAGTAAAAAAGTTTTGAGGTATTCGCCGTATAAAAAAGGTTGATGTTTTCTGACGATACCCCATTCCATCATGAGGGCAACGGCGCCGGTGACATGAGGAGTTGCTATACTGGTTCCGCTATAACTAATGTAGCTTCCGGTTATAGAAGGGCCGGTGATATCCACTCCTGGGGCAATAATTTCGGGTTTGATGGTACCGTTGCGAGTGAACCCTACGCCAGAAAATTCTGCTATTTGGTTGGTCATGTCGTTATAGGCACCGACGGTAATTACGTTAGTTGCGGTACCGGGGGTTGTAACTGTTGTGTTGCGTATTGGCTCGAGCATATATGTGTCGGCGCCTCCTAATTCGAGTGTGGGACCCCAAGCATCTACGCTGCCATCGATTACGCTAATGCCGTATATATTGATCTCCCAAATTCCGCCTGCTACACCAACGTCACTGATGCCGGCCAAAAATAATGCGAATTCTTCGTCACCATTTAGCGGGGATGGACCAGAAAATGTAGCATAAATTCTAGTGCGATCTAGAACAGTTTGTACAGGACCATAATTATATCGAATGCGTCGGCTCTTACTACCTGATGGGCTTACTACTTCAAATTCTAATGTATCAATAAAAGATTTCCACACGGATAATGCGTATGAACTTTGATTAGCGCCTACTTGAAATGAGAAGGTTTTTGTTTCGCCGGGCGATATTGTAAGATGAGTATGCGTATTGCTGGCGCCTTCGTTTCCAGCTGCAACGATGATGTTATTTTTCCAAATTTGAGAAGATTCATTTAGATATTGTTCTATTAAAGATTTACCATCATGAGGGCCTTCGTTCATGCCGGTACTTAGATTTATGGCAACGGGCATATCGAGCTCTCGGGCTTTTTCAATTACATATTTTATTGCTAACATGATTTCGACATTTCGTATATACGCGCCGTTGGAACCGCCCTTGCCTAGCTTTACTATCAAAAACTGAGCTTCAGGGGCAACGCCCTCGTATTTTCCTTGGCTAGCTCTGCCGTTTCCACCTGCAATTCCGGCAATATGCGTTCCATGGCCTATAGTATCTTGCGAAGGTACGATTGCCAATCGGTCTGTTTTTGTACGTTGGCGTATAGCTTGATTAATTTGAGAATTGGTATATTCGGTACCCATTTTGAAGTTATTTGGAGGATGACCATTAATAGATTGATCCCATATATATAAAATGCGGCTGGTGCCATCAATATTGATAAAATCTTTGTGAGCATACTGAATACCGGAATCTATAATTCCTAATAATACGCCACTTCCTTTGAGATTATAGGGGCTGGAAGTCTTGACGGGGGGGATACAGCTATTGGGCAGGGCGGTATTTATATTGTAGTTTAATAATTTCGGTGTTTCCATATACTCTATTTCTGGAAAATTTAGTAAATGTTCCATATTATGCTCCGGAATAGACATTATAGCAAACTTTGATGATAAGACCTGGGCCAATCCCTCCAATTCGGTTGCTACTTTTTCTATGTCTCCATGATATTTTACAACTATATCTATGTTTCCGGCCGTTTCAAAACCGAAATTACCTAACACCTCACTAGCCTGCTCCTTTTGACTAGAAGGCATTTTGCTCATAATTTGTAGAACAGCATCAGTTTTGTTTTGCATGACTTCTCCTTTCTTCGATCCTATTTTTTTAGCCTAAAGTATCATACAAAGTACTTAGTAATTGCAGTGATGATTGAATACACAATTCTCCGTATCCCCACTGGATATTTGGGAAGGTCATTCCGAAAGGTCGTTTGGTTGAGCGCGTTATATATGCCTTTAGCATCTCGCCAAATAAATATCGATCGCCCATTTGACGCATTCCATACTCTAACATCAATAAATATGCACCTGCAACAAAGGCCGCCGCCGCGCTCGTGCCGCTAAATGTATGGTATCCGCCACCAGCAGAAGTGGAGACGATATCAACTCCCGGTGCCGCGATATCGGGTTTTACTGTTTTTCCGTTGATATATCCTTGTCCCGAAAAGAATGCAATATCGAAGCCATTACTTGTCGTAGCAGCGACGCTGGTTGCCGATAGCGCGGTTGATGGAATGGTAAGGGTCTTGCTTTTTACGGGATTTACAAATCGAATGGTGCGTACAAATTGGTCGATACTGGCTCCCCAAGCATCGTATTTACCATCTAATATAAATAGTCCCGTTAGCTCGATAGTCCAATTTCCGTCAGTAATTTCATCGGGGCTTAGAGAATCGATAAATATAATAATTTGTTCACCGGTGGCTATAGGTGTTGCTTGCGAAAAGTTAACAGAAACAATAGAGTCGCCCATTATAGTATTACTGTTGATTTCTTCGCGAGTTAGCATACTGGTTTTGTCGCCATTGGGGCTTATAATGCGCACACCGAAGTTGTCGATAAAGTTTTTCCAAATTGTGGTATAATAATATGGTTGTTTTTGATCTATAAAAATATTGATTTGCTGAACTGTATTAGCGAGAACAATACCAGAGGTGTGGCTATCTTCGCTGGCTTGGTTGCCAACCCCGACAGTAATGTTAACTTTCCAGGTTTGCGTAATAAAATCGATATATTCATCGATGGCACTGTGACCGGTGTGAGAACCAGCATTCAATCCTAAGCCTATTAAGATGCTGATGGGTTTATTATCATTTTTGGCTTTATCGACTAAATATTTTAGAGCCATCATAATTTCGATATTGCGCGGGCCTCGGATGGGATCTTTGATTTCGTTTGCGCCCTGCTGTCCAAGTTTTACAATAACAAGGGAGGCGTTAGACGCAATTCCTCGGTAGCGCTTATTACTTCGACCGTTTCCGGCTGCGATGCCGCATAGTGTGGTGCCATGATTTAACGCATCAACGGAGGGGACTAGCGCGAGTGGATTATCGCTACTCAATGCTGCGTTGATTTGTTCATTGGTATATTCGGTTCCTTGTGCAAAGCCGACAGGTGGGGTGCCCTCTATTGTTTGATCCCATAAATATAAAATTCTGCTGGTTCCATCGGGGTTTATAAAATCTGGATGAGTATAGTCAACGCCGCTATCTGCAAGTCCAAAGTATACACCTTTTCCCGTTACGTTAAAGCCGCTCTCTTTGGTATCTAAGTAGTTGGCGCAGACTTCAGCTTTGTGTGCATACATAATGTATTTCATAATTTCGGGTAGAGATATATATTCAATTTCTGGCATCAGCGACACATCTTCGAGTAGGTCGCGAGGGATCGATGCAGTTGCATATACGGCACTCAAAATCGTAGTGTTGGTAACTTCAGGTGGCAAATTGAGAGTGCCATAATATTTAATTAAAACATCCCAAACATCGAGATTGTGTATGCCGGTTGTACTAGAAAAAGATTGCGGAAGATTTCCGTATGGGTATTGTAAAAAGAGCTGTATTTGTGGACTTAACTTAGGATTAAAACTCATTAATAAACCCTCCTTCATTGCTATTTATAATGCCATTTACTAGAAGCCAGTTTTTAAGATTTTGTAGGGTGTATATTCCGTATCCTTGGCGTTCGTTTGGATATTCGGTGGTAGGTATTTGGGTTAAGTTGGCGCTAAGCCAGTATGACATTACGGGTGTGTTTGGCAAATAGGAAACTTTTTTCTTGAGCAGTATGCTATAAATACCGGCAGCTTCGCCGGCCATAAGCCCTAATGCAACTGAAGGTCCGTTGAGCTTGGCACTTTGGAGTTTATTTAGTGGAACTAAAATATCTACCGCATCTATTACACAAGTTGGTAAAATATTTCCAGCTCTAGTGTAGCCGCGCCCTGATTCTCGTGTGATGGTGAGAGTTGCAGGATTGTAGGCACCGACGCATATAATGTTACTGGTATTAGACATGGAGGTGATGGTGATAAAAGCATCGCTGTTTTTTAGGTAACTGCTACCGTTGAGGCTTTCTTCAGCTAACCAAAAATCTAAAATTCCAGTTTCCGGATGATCTAGATCGTTATTAATGATATATTCTCCGGTATCAAAATTTTCTAACCTAAACATTACGTTGATGGCGCCGTTGTTTGCGCTGATGCGTTTGCCTTTTACATACAATTTGCCATTGCCTACTGCATAAATTTGAGGTTCGTTTAAGCTATATGTTTCGCCAGTTAAGCGACTTGTGAGCGAGGCATTTACTCCGCCAGGATACATCGTCCACATGATTCCCACGATATTGGTGTGAGGTTTAGTAATCATAATAGAAGTGTTCGAAATATCTTGAGTATAATTTCGTTTATGGTGGCGCTTATCTCCTTCTGCGCCAACGGTACATATTATGGTAACGCCAGACAATCCTGCGTATTGATTGAGAATGCGTTCGAGCAGGCTGGTGCCATCGTGGCTACAGATGTTGGATCCATATTGAAGGCAAAGAACTAGTGGCTTATTAACTTTTGCGGCATATTCTATAAGCTTGGTAAAGCAAATGAGTACATCTTCTATTAATGTAGCATGCTCGTTATATTCGCCGCCATATACTCTTTGGATGCCAGGAGAAGCAGGCGCTATTTTGGCTGCAATATATGTTGCTTTTGGTAAAAAATTGGTAGCGGATTGGGGATTGTCGTATCCGTTTGCTAGCAATAGTAGTGAGGTGCCCATAGTAAGAGTTGTGATATCTTCTTGAATTGGAATTTGCGAGCTAATTTCTGGATTAAATATTTCTGTGTTAGTTACTTCGTCAAAAATGTATTCTAGTCTCGAGGCACCGTCAGCGGTCATGAGTAACGGATGATTAATCTGAATATTTTGTGTATCGAGAACTCCTATCAATACCCCTTGACCATCGTCTAGTTTGTCGTTTATTTCATGATCGGGAAATAGGTTTTCGTCTATTGTTAGTTGAGTTATTTTTGGAGAACTGAGAACGCTTAAACTATATTCTAGAGCAACATATTTTAAAAGTATATTTTTGGCAGCGTCGAAGTCTCGCTTAGTACCTTTTAGTAGTCCACCTACATTAAGTAAGGGGATATGCGTTAAATTGAGATTTTCATAAAATTCTGAGGTTTGGGTTGCAATAGGATTGAGATTTACGTAGATAGTTTCATCATCAGAAAGATTTGCATAGAAGAGATCGTCATAGAGATTTGAGTTTGAGCTAGATCGCATTGCGACAGGCTTGTATAATCTAAATATGTCTTTGTTAGAAATATCCTTGAGATAAGATATCTTTAGAAATGTGTGATTTGGCAGTTCGTTGGTATATAGGGTTTGTTTGGTATTGCGAGAAGATTGTTGATAATGAATGGTCATGTCTTTGGATAAGAAAATCAGAATGCCCGAAACAGTGGCAATCCAGTCGTTTAGCAATCTATCTAAAAGTCGTTTATCATTTAATTGGGTGCTATCAAAAGCATTATATAAAATAGGCTTCTTTCCAATTTCTACAGCATAAAGTAAGACATCTGCAACAGCTTCGAGGTATTGCGTGAGAGTTGCGGAAGTTGGTACTGTATAAAGTTTGGGAGATTTATCGTGTAAATTAGCTCGTACATCCGATGCGATTACAGCATAAAAGTAGCCTTTTGGGGGCTTAATGGGTTCTAATAGATCTAGGTTTAGAAAGGTTATTGGGGGGTATTCTTCAAAAAAAGTGTCGGCGGGAGTGGTGATAAAATAAATCGTATCACTAAGTTGAAAAGCATCTTCTGAAATAATTTGATTAGCGTAAGCTAGTGCTTGCATACATATCCTCCTTATGGTTTTATGTAATTATATGCAATATACAGGTATTAAAATGAAAAAACCTCAAACTTTGTATAAGTAAGAGGTCTTTGGTAATTAATTATTTTGAACTTACGTTTGGATCGTCGCCTTCCATCATTAAGTGAACGGCACTACATTTGAATGTTCTAGGCAATACTAGAATGTTTGGATCTGAACCAACGATAGTTTTCATCGCATGCGCAAGGGCATCTTCAACTGTTTCACGAGTTTTAAGCCCCATCCCGCGAGCATATCCAGGAACTTTAGCGCCACATAAATAGATTGCGGCAGTATTTTTTTCTGCGATATGAGCAGAAGAGATCATAGAAAATCCGTGGAATGGATGGAACGCGTTAGTGTATCTATATTGTCTGATATATTCTTCGTTTGTTGCGTAATATTCTCCGTATCTATTTAGATCTGGAAGAGTTTGCATTTCGTTTCTTTGGAATAAATCATATAGCGGAGTTAAATATGGCCATAAGTCTTCGTTTAAGAAACCGTTACATATAGAAGTACAAATAACGACGCAATTGTCTGCTAAGACTCTCTTGTGTCTAACGATCTGAGCTGAAATAGCTTGCATAAGCATTATAGGGTTTGTGCCCATTCCGTCGCCGTAGTGGAAAAATTGTGGTAAGCCAAATACAAGCACATTATATTTTTTCTTAGCCCAAGGTACATAAGTTCTTTTATCAGCAATTTTCCAAGACTCTGGTTGCATAACTTCTGGTGCACCTGCAAGAACTGCTATTTGACGAGACTTGGTATCAAGAACCGCATCAACGCAGAAAAACTTTTTGCCCATGCATTTTTCCATATGCATGCTGATAGCATCAAACTTGTTTCTCATTAGAGACTTTGAATTTACAGGAGTAAAGTCATCGCGGTGCATTACCTTTGGTACGTGGTGAGATGCGATAGAACGCCAGTGAGAAATTCCAGTTGCAGAATGCTTGTATCCACCAGAATATCCGCCATAAGGATTGCCTTGAGTGTGCCCAATCATAATAGCAAGATCGCTGTCGTAAACGTATTTGTTCATAATTACAGGGTCGCCTGCTTCTGTGGTGCCAAGATCTACAAGGTGGTCCCAATCCTCGCTATCATGATTAATAATTTGTCCAGAAGGTGCAAACTGATTGTATAGATCGTTGCCTAAAACGCCTCTAATTTCTTGCTCAGTATTTTTTCTATGAAGCCCATTGGAGCAGATTAATAGAATGTTTTCTTTTTTTACGCCTACACTATAAAGTTCGTCGAGTACAAGTTTGATAGCTACTTTTCTATGAGAAGTTGCTTGTTCGCCACCTTTAACTCTATCTGGAAAAATAATAGTAACTTTGGAATCAGGATTTGCCATTTTGGTTAAAGGATCCATTCCGAGAGGGTTTCTGATAGCATTAAGAGTTTCTTCGTAGATTTTATCTTCTGGAATATAAGGTGGATCCGCTACCGTTTCACCTGGAATAAAAATATCTGAATTGTCTGGTAATGTTACGTCAATTGTGCCTTGCCCATATTCTAATGATACATTCATTGTTAAAAGTCTCCTTTAGTTTAAATATAGATCGATAATTTCTAAATATTCTTCAGGGTAAAAACCTATTTCGCCGCTAAATCTGGTGAGTGCAATAAGCCCGCCGGCAATCTCCGGAATACTAGCAAGCATTTTTGCGTTATCGCTTTTTAGACCACCGCCATACACAACGTCCATGCTTTCTCCTGCTACTGTTTTGACAAATTTTGCCACTTTAGTGATATACGGTTTATCAGCAGGAGTTTTTCCAGGTCCTATGCTCCAAATTGGTTCGTATGCGATAACGACACTGTTTTTGTCTACATCGTTTAGTCCTATTTCTAATTGTTCTCGTAAAACTGAGTCCCAATTGGCGAGTTCTTCTTCTTTTTCACCAATACAGTAGAGAACTTTTAGACCAGCTTTTTGAGCTTCCTTAATTTCGGCATTTAAAAGTCGGTTGACAGCTTGAGTGGCCGCCGCACCTGTAACTCCAGCTTCTGCAAGGATTCCCATTTTGTCATTACGCTCTTCGCAGTGACCAATGATTACGCTTGTTCCACCGATTTCTTTAACAACATTCGCTGTTCTATTTGTTGTGAAAGCACCGAAATTTCCGCCAACTGCGGTGTCGGCACGATATACGCTTTGAGCACCGATTTCTAAGTTTGCATCATCCTCAAGAGCATTTGCGGCTCCTATTAGATGCGCTTCTGGAAAATACATAACAAATTCAGTGTTTTTATATTTTTTGAGTTTTTCTTGAGTACCTTCTATAATGGTTTTTCCCCATTCTTTAATAGGGGCAATTCTATTAACTCCACCGCGTTCGGGCGGTATATCGAAACGTTTTAAATTTAAATAAATGTGCTTCATCAACATACTCCTTTCAAAATTATTTTTCCATTATAACTGAAATAAAAATAAAAAGAAAGGGTTGTTTGTAAAATTTGTGACGAATGCATAAAAAATTTTAGTAAGTGGAATTATAAAAGTAAAACGATTATGAGAGGTGCTAATATTGAAAAGAGGAATTACTGCAGTAGCGATTATTGTGGTTTGCTTAAGTAACATGCCTGTTGAAGCAAAAATTGGAACATTGGGAGGCAAGGGAGTGGTCTTAGTCGAGCCAGAAAGCATGCGTGTTCTATATGGGATTAACGAAAATACGCAGCTGCCGATGGCGAGTACAACCAAAATTATGACGGCGATCATAGCATTAGAGAATGGAAATTTAGAAGATGTTGTAACAGTTTCCGCGAACGCAGCGAAGGCACCGCCAGTTGATCTAAAACTTAAAGAAAACGAAAAACAATACTTGGGAGACTTGTTATATTCTCTTATGTTACAATCTCACAATGATACAGCAGTGGCAATAGCAGAACATATTGGAGGCAGCGTAGAGGAATTTTGTGAAATGATGACAACAAAAGCAAATGAGTTGGGCGCTGTCAATACAAAATTTGAAACTCCCAACGGGCTAGATAGTGAGCAACATTATTCAACGCCATATGACTTAGCGTTAATAGGTGCATATGCCCTGAAAAATCCAAAATTTGTAGAAATCATTAAAAACCTATTTCCCGATCATGAAATAAACGACAAACTAGACGATGGTCAAGGGGTATTGATAGGAGTTCTCGATACACAAAATATTCAGATTAATCATCCGTTACTCATGACCGCTGACGGTGCCTCGAGACTAGAATACATTTTTGACGAAGTAACTAACACAGAAATATTTAATCCAGAAATTAGCTCGCAAATTCCAATTCAAGAAGATATCACAACTCTTACTATGGGCACCTCACTACTATTGCTAGCAAACGGATACGACAATCCCCAATCCGCTACCAATTTTTTACCAAAAGCAACATATATTGCAGCCAAAATAGCGCCTGCTTCTCCTGGCATCCAAAGAGTATATGGCGGCGAATATAACGAGCATGCTACATTAATAGAAGATGTACTCATTTGCTTTACCAAGCTTATAGAATATGCCGCAAAAGTTAATAAGCCACTAGTTCTTTGCCTTCAATATGGATCCAACATCTGTAGCCACGATGGCACCAGCCTGCTCGAACGCATTCTCAATCAATACGCAGGATTGTCTGGCGTTACCATAATATGTACCGTTGGCGCAGAAGGAGATAAGCGCCACCATAAACGAAATTATACTCAAGATATTTCGAACACTTCTATTATGATTACTAAACCTCACACCAATATCGTGGGAATCATGTGGACGATGTATCCTGGCGGAGTAAATGCCTCGCTCACAAGTCGCTTAACTGGCGAAACATATAGCTTAAACGAACCTCAAATTTATGCAGTAGGCAATGGCAAATTGTATGTAAAAGGCAAACGCATCAGCGCAAACAACGGCGCCATCAACGTAATGTTTAGGTTAGAAAATTTTGATACCGGAGAATATATCATTAATAACGATCTAGATCATCCGGAAACTGATTATAAAAGCAATTCCGCCAATAATTATATAATTTAATAGACGAACTGGTATATTGACTTTTTCATAGAGCGAGAACGGTTTTTCACGACTGCTTCTCGTTTCCTCTTCTATTGCCTTTAGCCGAGCATATTCAGTAGCAGAAATTTCGATTTTTTCATCTAATTTTTCGTCCATATTGCAACTCGCTTTCTATTTTTGAATTAAATACTTTCTCATATCAATGGCACAGGCAACCAAAATGATGGCCCCGCGAACTATGTAGGTTATTGAACCTGGCACATTTAGGAAAATCAATGCCGCATTGATGATTTGTAATAAGATTACTCCAATAATAACTCCCTTGACTTTACCAACTCCGCCGGTAAACGATACCCCTCCGATAACGCATGCCGCAATGGCATCAAGCTCATAGCCATTTCCAGTCGCTGCAGTATTAGACCCCACTCTGGCAGATTCCAAAAATCCGGCGAGACCATACATTGCCCCGGCAAGCATAAATACAAGCGTAGTAGTCCAAAAAACAGAAACACCAGAAACTTTGGCGGCCTCGGCGTTACACCCAACGGCAAACATATTTTTTCCAAATACAGTCTTGTTCCAAATAAACCAAATGACAGCAGAAATTATAATAGCATAGACTAATAGCCAAGGTAGGTAAAAATCTGAATCCCCAAAAACATTTCCTATTACAAAGTCGGTATACCTCTGGTCGATCCCACCAATCGGTGCCCCAGCATTAGATCCCCAAGTCGCATATATTAGAGACAGCCCGTAGATGATCAATTGGGTACCGAGCGTTACAATAAAAGGATGAAGCATAAATCTAGCAGACATAAAGCCGTTGAAAAATCCAATGATTCCGCCCACGATCATAACGATTATTATAACGCAAATCAATTGTCCGATAATAGAAGATGCGGGATCTTGAGGCAACCACGTGAGAGATTTATACATCTTGGCAGCGTAATCAGGTGCCTGCAGAAGTGATGCCGAAATACAGGCTGTAAGACCAAGCATTCTACCAGCTGAGAGATCTGTCCCTGCAAGAATTACCGTCCCTGCAATACCCAGCGCCATCACCAATCTGGTGGAGCTAAGTGTGAGGATGTTAATTATCGAGCTGCCCGAAATAAATCTTGGATTATAGATCACGACGCATATAATCAATATCAGTACCAAAATATATAGAGCATTATCGAGTAATGTGTCTGCAATAAATTTTTTCTTATCAGCATCAGATAAGTTTTTATATGTTGCTATTTGCGTTTTAAACATAAGATTATTCCTTTCTTAAACATATTTGGTGGTGAAATCTTGGGAGCCGTTTTCGATCATATCTACTAATAAGAGGATTGCTTAGTTTAGTCTAAAATATTTGCTGGATATGGTGTATATGGGAAGAACAAATTTTTAGAATTTGGTTCAAATGTATAATTGGTTCCAGCGAGCGGCTCTTTACCGTTCATAATATTGAATGCCAATGTGGATACGTAGGTGGCAATAGTGTTTGGATCCTGTCCAGCAGAAGCGAGCATCTGACCTGCGTCGATATAGGTTTGTGCCTCTGCAGTTGCGTCAACACCAATAATTGGAATTGCCTTTGATGCATCATTGTTCCAGCCCACTGCCTGAAGCGATTTCATGGCTCCTATTGCAATTCCGTCGTTGTTGCAAAACACAAGTTCGACTCCCGATTTGTCGGTAACAGGATTTGCGGCAAGGAAAGTGTCCATCGCATCTTTGCCTTTGTTTGTAGACCAGTCGTCTGCTAGAAAGTCGGTTCCCAATTGTACAATATTTGGCTTACCGGCCGCAGTAAAAAGTTCATTGGTTCGGGTAACGCTAGCTTCGGTTCTGCCATTTGCCTCTGGATGTGAAAGATCGGAGCGAATCATAACATACTCGATTGTACCATTGCCGTTTTTATCATATTTGTCATAATCTTTGAGAATAGTTGTCGCAGCGATTTCGCCTTGCATTAATCCGCCACCGCGTGAATCAGAACCAACGAACCAGCAGTTTTGATATGAGTCTATTGCATCTTTGTGTGGTTGCTGATTATAAAATAAAATTGGTATGTCGGCGTTTTTGGCTTTGTTAACAACGGTTTGGCTAGACGAAATGTCGGCCATTCCTACAACTAAAATTGTTGCCCCTTTTTGAATGGCATTGTCAATTTGATCGTTCTGTACATTTTGCTTTCCTTCGCTATCGTTAAAGTTATATGCTACTCCCGAAGTTTCGTATAGATCACCAATTGCGTTCATAACGGCATTTTGTTGTGGATCAGAGAAATTGTAAACGAAGTGTTCTAGCATCGGGCCGCCTGCTGCTGAACAGCCAACGAAACTTGCTGCTACAATAGTTGTTAGTGCGAGAAGAAATTTTGATTTTTTCATAATAAACCCTCCTGAAATATGTAATGATTTGTTAATATAGTATATTATAATGATCCCACAAATGCAATGATTTGACGGTAAATTTCAAATATTACCACATGGTAAATACAGCCTTGAAAATTTATGTATGATTCAGTAAAATAAATTTTGATAATAATAAAAGCTGGGGGTGCCAAATAAGTGGCTGAGAGATACCCTTAATACTTGAACTGGATAATGCCAGCGTAAGGAAGCGAAGAATGATCCTTACAAAGTATAGTTTTTCTATTATACAATAATGAGTGAGGTGTGTAAGATGATAAAAGCCATGATGCAAAAGGTAAAAGCAAAGAATCCTCTGATTCATAATATTACAAACTACGTAACAGTAAACGACTGCGCAAATGTATTGTTGGCCTGCGGGGCGTCACCAATTATGGCAGATGATGAACGTGAAGTACAAGAGATCACAGCCTTATGCGGGGGACTGACTATAAATATGGGAACACTAAATTTGCGAGTTGCTAAATCTATGTATATTGCAGGGGTAATGTCAAATAAGATGGCGCATCCTGTGGTACTAGATCCTGTAGGAGTTGGTGCATCAAAATGGAGAATTGAAAGGGCGCAAGAGTTTTTGCGACAGATCAAATTTAGTGTGATTCGTGGAAATATTTCAGAAATTAAGAGTCTAGCAAAGGGTACTCAAACAACTACAGGTGTTGATGCCAATATAGCGGATGAAGTAACGGAAGAGAATATAGAAGATGTAGTAGAGTTTGCTCAACAATTTGCTCAGAAAACGCAAGCCATAATTGTGATTACAGGAAAGATCGATATAATATGCGGCATGGAGACTGTGTATATCGTTAGGAATGGAAACGCGATGATGAGTAAAGTTTCAGGAACAGGATGCATGCTTACTACGATGATTACTGCATATGTAACTGCGAACCCGGACAACAGGCTGTTAGCAACGACTGCAGCAGTGGCGCTGATGGGCCTTGCGGGAGAAAGAGCTTTCGATAGACTGGCAGCAAATCAGGGAAATACCAGCTACCGAGATTTGATAATGGATGAAATATATACTATGACAGGTGAAACTTTAGAAGCGGGAGCAAAATATGAAATGTTCAAATAGGGTGATGCGTCTATATGCGGTAACAGATAGAGCTTGGACAGATAAAGCGACGTTGCCTATTCAGGTAAAGCAGGCATTAGAGGGAGGAATTACTTGCTTACAATTGCGAGATAAAAATCACATTAATAAGGAAGAAACTCTGGAGATAAAAAATCTTTGCGCTAAATATGGTGTTCCATTTATTATAAACGACGATATCGCGGCGGCAATGAAATATGATGCGGATGGCATTCATGTGGGGCAAGATGACATGGCAGCAGCAGATGTACGAAAGAGAATTGGTGAAGAAAAAATTTTGGGGGTAACTGTTCATAATGTAACGCAAGCAATAAAGGCCGAAAAAGATGGTGCTGACTATCTCGGCGTTGGCGCAGTATTCAAAACTGATACGAAAACCGATGCGGTGACAATAGGTATTGCAGAAGTGGCGGCCATTGTATCGGCAGTGAATATTCCTGTCGTTGCAATTGGCGGAATTAATGTAGAGAACATCAAGCAACTGAAAAGAGCAAACGTCGACGGTGTTGCAGTAGTATCGGCAATATTTGGAAGCGATGACATATCGGCAACTTGTGCGAAACTGCTTGCTGAATCAGAGAAAATTGCTCGAATGGCAACAGCTCTCACTATTGCAGGATCAGATTGTAGCGGAGGAGCTGGTATTCAGGCAGATCTCAAAACTTTTGTTGCCAACAAAGTTTATGGAATGAGCGTAATTACAGCATTGACGGCGCAAAACACGATGGGAGTTTCGGGAATTTTTGATGTAAGCGCAGAGTTTGTAGCAAGTCAGATAGATAGCGTATTTGTGGATATCTACCCCAATGCTATAAAAATTGGAATGGTATCGAATATTCAGATCGTGGACGCTATTGTCGCCAAAATTAAGCAATACAAACCGAAAAATATAGTGATTGATCCTGTAATGGTATCGACAAGTGGGCACAAATTATTATCTGATGGGGCAGAAGTTGTGGTGATTGAAAAGCTGTTGCCATGCGCTACGGTTATTACACCAAATATCCCCGAGGCAGAAATATTGTGGAATAACAAATCCATCAACACAGAAGAAGACATGATGGAGGCCGCTGAGTATATTGCGGAAAAAGTTGGTGTTGCTGTATTAGTAAAAGGAGGACATCTGGTAAACGAAGCAATGGATTTTTTATTTGCAGATGGGGTGGGCACCTGGTATACAGCAGATAGGGTAGAGACAGCCAATACGCATGGAACCGGATGTACGCTCTCTTCCGCCATTGCAGCGAATTTGGCAAAGGGATATAGCTTGGAAGCCAGTATTACAAATGCCAAAAAATATTTAACCGGAGCGCTAAAGGCAAATTTAGATTTAGGGCATGGGAGCGGTCCGCTAGATCACGCATATATGATAGGAGAACATTGTGAAATTAACAGATAGATTATTTGAGAAGGTGCAGCAGATATGGGAAAGTTATAATCAGCATGAGTTTGTTCGAGGTATAGCAAACGGAACATTAGAAAAATCTAAATTTAGGTTTTATCTGATTCAGGATTATTTGTATTTATTAGATTACGCAAAGGTGTTTGCCTATGGAGTAATAAAATCTAAGTCCGAGAAGAATATGAAGTTCTTTGCCGATTGTATTCAGGGAGTAATATCAAGCGAAACAGATATCCACAAAAACTATATGAAAATATTAGATATCAGAGAAGATGAGCTTACTAAACCAACGCTAACAACGACAAGCTATACCAAATATATGATAGGTGTCGCTGCAACAGAAGGAGCTGCAGAGATTGCAGTAGCAGTGCTTGCCTGTTCGTGGAGTTATTTATTCATAGCGCGTAATATTGTTGCCGAACAAGGAAATTCGGATTTTTATGCCGAGTGGGTTAATGGCTACGCAAGCGATGAATATGCGGAGGCAAACGATGTGATAATAGATTTAGTCAATAATCTTTGTGTGGATTATACCGAAGAACAAATTTTAAATTTAGAAGACATCTTAGTTAATTGTAGTAAATATGAATACATGTTTTGGGATATGGCCTGGAATATGCGATAAAATTTTTTTTGAGAGCTGGTGCGTTATAGACCAGTTCTTTTTTGTTGACATTTAAATGGATAAAAGGTATTATGAAATAAATGTCAGAAAGGATGATGTAATGAAAAAATTAATCTTAAGAACATTTTTAAGCACATTGACTATCGTAATATTTTTGATGCTATGGCAAGCGGCGGTGGTCAATGAATTTGTTCCAACTAATAAAATCGTTTCTCCAGAAGAAGTATTTGATGCATTTCGAATGAAAATAAAGAACCCGGCTCCGGATGGCGCAACGGTCCAAGCGCATCTAGGCCAAAGTCTAAAAATTTTATTACTCGGATGGTTGGCGGGTTCGTTAGTTGGAGCAATATTGGGGCTATTGATGGGATGGTATAAAATAATCGATTACATAATACAGCCGATTTTTGAATTATATAGAATGATTCCTGCAGTTGCCTGGATTCCGATAGTAAGTTTGTGGGCAGGAACGGGAGATAAAGCTAAGCTAGCGGTAATATTTTTTACTTCACTTATCCCAGTTATTGCATATGCCAGAACCGGTATAATCAGAACGTCAAAAACTTTACTTTCTTTGGCCACAATGTATGGAGCTAGTGATTTTGAAAAATTTACTAAAGTAGCTATCCCAATTGCAATACCAGAAGTGCTTACTGGCATAAAAATAGCGCTTGTAAAAGTCTGTATTACACTGGCTGTTGTAGAATTTTTGATGTCTAATTCAGGAATAGGTTACATGATTAATATGGGACGACGATATCAAAGAATCGATATTATTATTTTGGGAATGGTTGTTATGGGAATAACGGCTAAAATATTTATATCTACAATAGAAGGATTAGAAAAAGGGGTATTAACGATTAGTAGAAAGTAGGTAAATATGGAAAAGGTAAAAAAAATTATATATGCTATAATATCTGTGACAATATTGATAATAATATGGACAATGGCAGCTAAAAATCAGGAGTTACTTCCTTCACCAAAGGAAGTTTTTGCAGAAGTAGCTATATTTATGTATGTTCCAATTTCTGGATATACATTGATAGGGCATATTTTGGTAAGTTTATTTCGGTTGGCTTTTGCCTTGATGGTCTCTAGTGTAATTGGAATTTTTGTAGGTATTATGATGGCTCTAAATTTCTATATTGACTGTACAATTGGAACGTTAATAAAATTCATAACATTAGTTCCCGCAATTGCTTGGATGCCCATAATGATTATGTGGAATGGCATAGGAGAAAGTTCTATAATTATAATTATCATACTCGGGATTATATCGCCTATAATAATAAATACATATTTAGGATTTTATAAAATTGATAAAAAGTTTTTAGTGATAGTTAAGACCTTAAATGCAACCAAAAAACAAGTTTTTACAAAAATTTTGATCCCAATAGCGGCGCCAAAAGTGGTTAATGGACTAAAGAACGCTTTAGAAATAGGCTGGATTATTTTGATTGCAGTAGAAATGCTGATGGCTGATGAAGGAATGGGATTTATATTAACTCGAGGTATGGATTATTTTGATATACCTCTTATATTTGTGGGGATGATTTCGATCGGTGTTGTTAAGTCGATTATATCTTTGTTAATTGCAATCGTGGAAGAAAACTATAATTGAAAATTATTGACTTTTTATGCCAAACTATATATCATATAATTTATGAATGCAGCGTTAAGTAACATTCTGATAATTTTTAGAAAGAGGTGTGTCGATGAAAGTAAAAGAAGGGAAAATTGCACTTGTCACAGGTGGCTCGAGAGGAATAGGCAAAGCAATCTCACAGCGATTAGCCGAGGACGGGGCAACTGTCATTATAGCAGATATCTTGTATGAGGCAGCGGTAGAAACTTGCAATGAGCTTAACGCATTAAATTTAAAAACGGTGCCGTATCAAGTGGATTTATCTAGCTCAGATGATATCGCCAATATGTTTAAATATATTAAGGAAACATACCACACGATTGATATACTAGTGAACAATGCCGCTATTCAAATTAGAGGAGCTTCTGTAAACTTTTTGGAAGAAAACTGGGATAAAGTTTGCGATATCAATCTAAAATCTCAATGGCTAACCTGTCAAGCTGCGGCCAAAATTATGTTAAAAAATGGATACGGCAAAATTGTGAGTATAGCCTCTGGAACTGCTTGTCGTGCGCAATCGCAACGAGCTCCATATACAATCACAAAGTCGGCAGTAGAAGGGCTGGCGCGTGCACTGGGCAATGAGTGGGCAAGATATGGCATCAATGTAAATTGCGTATCACCAGGATGGACACTCACACAAATGGTTCAAGATGGCATAGACAAAGGACTTGTAAAGCCCGACGAAATTTTGCCTATGGTACCTCTAGGAAGATTTATGGATCCCGCCGAAGTGGCCAATGCGGTAAATTTTTTAGCATCTGATGAAGCATCAGGAATCGTAGGTCAAACGCTATATTGCGATGGTGGCGGAAGCATTCGTTGTAATAATGAACCATACTTTCCATTGGAAATCGAAGAATAGGAGGATATAGAAATGAAGAATCAGAATTTAGATGCGCACAAAGTTGCCGCAGGAATCAGAAGGCGCGTATTAGAAGTTGCCTTACGAGATGGTGGATGTAATGTTTCGCAAGCGTGTTCTATGGCAGAAATGTTTGGAATGCTATATACAGGAGGGTTAAACATTACCGAAGTTGCCGAGCCGCTAACCCCAGTATATTTTCCTGGCGCACCCAATAAAAACAATCCGGGAATTTTGGGGCATGAATATAACGGCGAGAGAAGAGCGGATCTAGACCGATTCTATCTATCGCCAGTTCAATGCTCGATCGTTCTTTACGCAGCGCTGGCGGCCACAGGGAGAATGACCGAAGAAGGCTTTATGCTATTCGGAAAGGATGGCTACGTAATCGAACATATTGGCGAAGCGCACTCTCCGGGAATGGACATCAGCCCGGGCTCTCTTGGGCAATGCTTAGGTATGGCAGCCGGAGTTGCGATGGCCCGCAAACTTAGAGGTGATACAGGAAGAAACATTGTGATCCTAGGAGATGGAGAATGCGAGCTTGGAATGACTTGGGAAGTTGTTCAAGCCATGGTAACCAGAAAGCTGAATAATATGGTTGTTATCGTAGATCAAAATCGTCAACAATGCGATGGAAAAATGAGTTTAATTTGCGATGTAGAAGATACGTTAAGAGACAGATTTGAGGCATTTGGATGCGAAGTATACGAAGTTGACGGACACAATCCAGATGTGCTCAAAGCCGTAATGAATCAGCGACCAGATCCTGCAGGGAGACCGAGAGTAATCTTGGCGCAGACTAATCCAATAAAAGATATGCCCGCACTTTCTGAAAAGGGACACAGAATTCACTTTGTACGCATTGATGAAGCCGAAAAACCGATCTACCAAAGCTATGTCGACAAGTTTAGAGAAATAGAAAACGCATAGGAGGCGAAAAGAATAATGGAAAGAGTTATTAAAGTATATGACAATGCATTTGCAGAGTATGGAAAAGACAAGCCAGAAGTTATTGCGTTTTCTGCGGACCTAAGCGGAGGGTGCGAAGTTAGAGAGTTTTGGGAAAAATATCCAGATAGATTTTACTCAATGGGGATAGCAGAACAGAATATGCACTCATTTGCAGGTGGGATGGCGCTAGAAGGCTTCGTGCCGTTTGTACACACCTTCGCGGTATTCATCTACAGGCGTTCGTTAGATATGGTTCATCTATCAATCGCGCATCCAAATGTTAAAGTTCGATTGGTAGGATCCGTTCCGGGAGTCACCTCTCCTGCGGGGGCAACGCACCAGGCTTTAGATGACATTGCGGTTATGAGGGCCGTTCCAAATATGACAGTATTAGAATGTGGCGATGCGACAGATGTAGAAAGCTTCTTTCAGTTACAAGAACAAATCAACGGGCCAGTTTATATTCGAGTTCTCAGAGGAGAGGTTCCTAGATTATTTAACACACCTATGGAACTAAACAAATCCAGAATGTTATCAGACGGTGAAGACGTGGTAATTCTATCCTCTGGAGTGTGCACCGAAGAAGCTATGAGAGCGGTCGACTCGATTAAGAAAGCCGGCATCAGCGTGCACCATAGACATATAACTTGCCTCAAGCCATTTGAAGATCAGGAAGTCCTAGAGGCAATCAAAAAGGCAAAATATGGAATTATCACAATGGAAAACCACAATGTTTTGGGTGGATTAGGCTCCATTGTTGCAGACATGATGGCAGAGCACGGCGTTGGTAAAAAGCTATTTAAAGTAGGGATCCAAGACGAGTATATGCACGGCGGCTCCAAGCTGTATCTAATGAAACGCTACGGCCTTGATGCGATGGCGTTAGTAAAAAAAGTAAACGAGGTGGTAGGCAGAGACTTGGGTATCACAGAAGATATGTTAGAGGCGTTCCATTTTGAATTAGAAAACGATGCGACGAGAGCATTAGGAGTTTAAGCGGTAGCCGCCGAGCTAGATGCATGAAAATTTGCGGTAGCCGCAGAGCTAGATGCATAAAAATTAGCGGTAGCTGCCGAGCTAGATGCATGAAAATTAGCGGTAGCTGCCGAGCTAGATGCATAAAAATTAGCGGTAGCTGCCGAGCTAGATGCATGAAAATTTGTGGTAGCTGCCGAGCTAGATGCATAAGAATTAGCGGTAGCTGCCGAGTTGGGAGCATGAGAACTTGTGGTAGCTGCCGAGCTAGATGTATAAGAATTTGCGGTAGCCGCCGAGCTAGATGCATGAAAATTTGTGGTAGCTGCCGAGCTAGATGCATAAGAATTAGCGGTAGCCGCCGAGTTGGGTGCTATGACAATTGAACTACATACAGATTTATAAATTGCTTGAAATGAAATTGAGATAAGTTGGAATTGCGTTCTAACAAAATAAAAATAGGAGGATACAAAAATGAAAATGAGAAATTTTGTATTATTATTAGGAATTACAGCGGTGGGACTTATAGGGTGCTCGGGCTCAGCTGATGCAGATGTTAGCACTATAAGCGAGTATACATTAGAAGCATTTGCCGATGTCGAGCCATTGGCTGAAAGTGTTGAGTTTAATGTCGGGTCTCTTGCGGGAAGTACGCACGGATTTTCAAATTACTTGATAGAAAAGTTGGGCGGCTATGAGCATTCGAATATGGACGCTGAAGTGATTGTATTTGGCACTGGACCAATTTTGGTAGAAGCGATGGTTTCTGGAGATTGCGATGCGGGACTATATGGATTGGGCGGAACTCTGGCAGGAACGATTGGACAGGGATTTGTTAATTTTGGAGCAGGATCTAGAGATTATCAAGCGTTACAAATTTATTCCCCAAACGACGGCGAGATGGTTGCTGCAGGTGAAGGCGCACAAATTCCAGGAGTTTATGGTACGGCAGAAGATTGGAGAGGTAAAGATATATATTTACCAGTGGGCAGTACACTTCACTATATGCTAAGCGTTGGGTTAGAGGAATTAGGTCTAAGTACCGACGATATTAAAATAACTCACATGGATGTTCCGAATGTGAACACGGCTCTTCGTGCAGGAAAATGTGACATTGGCGGGCTTTGGAACAGCTATCCATATGGCGATATTAATGAGAAGGCAACGGCGATAATGAAAGCCGAAGATGTAGATGTAACATTGGTAACATGTTTTTCTGCACCTAAAAGTGTGGTCTCTGATGCGGCTAAGATGTCTGCAGTAGAAAAGTGGATGGAGCTATACTTCGCAGCAGTAGATTGGATGTATGCTAGTGACGAGAACCTCGATCTTGCAACGGACTGGTTTTTGGAATGGAATGATTCGAACGGAATTAGTAGTGAGCGTTTTGAAATAGAAGCGCATCTAAAGTATCAAAAACCATACACATTGGAAGAGAATATCGAAATGTTTAATACGCAAAGTGATGCGGGCGAATTTTCAAAACTTGTCGAGTATAATGTATTGCCGTTGGAATTTTATGTAGAGCAAGGTAGTTATCGAGAAAAAGATATTGAAACATTTTTGGAGCCTCAGTATTTTGATTCATCTGTAATTGATAAGTTGGCAGCGAAGTAATAATTAAAAATGGCGCACGCTGTATTTTAGCAGAATCAAAATGGAGGATATTGGAAAATGAAAAAGTTTGCATTATTATTAGGATTTGCAACATTGGCGACAGGAATTACGGGGTGTTATGGATCAAATGTTACAGAGACTGGCGCTATAAACAAGTATACATTGGAGGCATTTGCAGATGTGGAACCGTTGGCTGAAAATGTTGAGTTTAACGTTGGAGCACTTACAGGGAGCACACATGGATTTGTAAGTTATCTGATACAAAAATTGGGTGGCTATGAGCATTCTAATGTTGATGCAGAAATAATTGTATTTGATACGGGAGCACTGTTGGTAGAAACAATGGTTGCGGGAGACTGCGATGCGGGACTATATGGATTGGGCGGAACTCTTGCGGGAACGATTGGACAGGGGTTTATCAATTTTGGAGCAGGATCTAGAGACTATCAAGCGTTACAACTTTATTCACCAAACGACAGCGAGATGGTTGCGGCAGGAGAGGGCGCACAAATTCCTGGGGTTTATGGTACGGCAGATGATTGGAGAGGCAAAGACGTATATTTGCCAGTGGGTAGTACGCTTCACTATATGTTGGGGGTGGGGCTAGCAAAATTGGGTTTAAGTATGGATGATATCAAAATAACTCATATGGATGTGCAACAAGTAAATTCTGCGCTTCGCAGCGGACATTGTAATATTGGTGGGCTTTGGACCAACTATCCATATGGCGATATAAACGAAACAGCAACGGCGATAATGAAAGCCGAAGATGTAGATGTAACATTGGTAACATGTTTTTCTGCACCTAAAAGCGTGGTATCTGATGCGGCTAAGATGTCTGCAGTAGAAAAGTGGATGGAGCTATACTTCGCAGCAGTAGACTGGATGTACGCCAATGATGAGAATCTCAGTCTTGCAACTGACTGGTTTCTGGATTGGAATGATTCACAAGGAGTTGACAGTGAGCGTTTTGAAATAGAAGCGCATCTAAAGTATCAAAAACCATACACATTGGAAGAGAATATCGAAATGTTTAATACGCAAAGTGATGTGGGTGAATTTTCAAAACTTGTCGAGTATAATGTATTGCCGTTGGAATTTTATGTAGATCAAGGTAGTTATCGAGAAAAAGATATTGCAACATTTTTGGAGCCGCAGTATTTTGATTCATCTGTAATTGATAAGTTGGCAGCGAAGTAATAATTAAAAATGGCGCACGCTGTATTTTAGCAGAATCAAAATGGAGGATATTGGAAAATGAAAAAGTTTGCATTATTATTAGGATTTGCAACATTGGCGACAGGAATTACGGGGTGTTATGGATCAAATGTTACAGAGACTGGCGCTATAAACAAGTATACATTGGAGGCATTTGCAGATGTGGAACCGTTGGCTGAAAATGTTGAGTTTAACGTTGGAGTACTTTCGGGAAGTACGCATGGATTCTCAAGTTATTTGATAGAAAAACTGGGTGGATATGAACACGCTAATATTGATGCGGAAATAATAGTATTTAGTACAGGACCAATTTTGGTAGAGGCGATGGTTTCGGGAGACTGCGATGCCGGTGCATATGGATTAGGTGGAGTATTAGCTGGAACGATTGGACAGGGGTTTGTCAATTTAGGAGCAATTGCTAGAGACTATCACACGTTACAAATCTATTCGCCAAACGATAGCGAGATGGTTGCGGCAGGGGAAGGCGCACAAATTCCAGGAGTTTATGGTACTGCAGATGATTGGAGAGGCAAAGACGTATATTTGCCAGTGGGCAGTACGCTTCACTATATGTTGGGGGTGGGGCTAGCAAAATTGGGCCTAAGCACTGATGATATTAAAATAACTCATATGGATGTGCAAAATGTTAATACAGCGCTTCGTGCAGGAAAATGCGATATTGGTGGGCTTTGGCATAATTATCCATATGGAGATATTAACGAACAAGCAACACCGATAATGACCGCCGAAGATGTAGATGTAACACTGATGGCATGCTTTGCCGCACCAGGAGATGTGGTGGCGGACCCCGAGAAAATGCCTGTAATCGAAAAGTGGATGGAGCTATATTTCGCGGCAGTAGACTGGATGTATGCTAGCGACGAAAACCTCAGCCTTGCAACTGACTGGTTTCTGGAATGGAATGATTCGAATGGCATTAGCAGTGAGTATGATGAAGTATCAGCGCATTTAAAATATCAAAAGCTATTAACATTAGAAGAGAACGTCGAGATGTTTCATACACCAAGTGATGCGGGCGAATTTTCAAAACTTGTCGAGTATAATGTATTGCCGTTGGAATTTTATGTAGAGCAAGGTAGTTATCGAGAAAAAGATATTGCAACATTTTTGGAGCCGCAGTATTTTGATTCATCTGTAATTGATAAGTTAGTAGCAAAATAATAAGACAAAATAAGATAAGATAAGAAAGGAATGATTACTTGTATGAATAGAAAAAATCAACCAAAATCGATATTCGCTGAAATTTTATTGCCCATAATTGTAGTTTTAGGCTTTTTATTTGTGTGGCAAATCTCGATTATGGTAGGAATAATTCCTCATAACAAAATGGCAACACCGATAGAAGTATTTTCGACTTTTCTGGTAAAATTGCATGATACCGCACCAGACGGAGCAACTCTGCAAGAGAATATTTTGCAAAGCTTAAAAATTTCATTATCAGGATTATTTATGGGGATATTTATTGGAACCCCTCTGGGATTGTTAATGGGTTGGTACAAAAAAGTGGATATGGTGGTTAAACCTATTTTTGAACTATTTAGACCGATTCCGCCAATTGCTTGGATTCCGTTAACGATATTGTGGATTGGGGTAGGCGACTTTGCAAAGATATGTATTATATTCGTTTCTGCATTTATCCCATGTGTATTAAACTCTCAAGCAGGCATCAGGCAAACGTCTCCAGTGCTGATTAATATGGCCAAAACGTTTGGGGCAACAGATTTTGAAACTTTCTTAAGGATAGGAGTGCCGTCATCGATTCCTATGATTTTTGCAGGAGTGAGAATTGCCCTTGGGAATGCGTGGTCTACTTTGGTTGCAGCAGAGCTTCTGGCTGCCAATGCAGGATTGGGATATATGATTACGATGGGTAGGCAGTATCAGAGAATTGATATTATCGTCTTGGGAATGGTGACGATTGGTTTGTTAGGATTCGTTATTACCTGGGGATTTGAAAAACTCGAAAAGCATGTGATGAAATGGAAGGTGGATTAAAATGAAAAAATTAAGTCTATATTCTGTAGGGTCTGTTGCGGCGTTTATTATAGTATGGTTTATCGCGTCTCTATTTAATGCTGAGTTGATTCCCTCTCCGATAGCGGTAATAGACAGGATGATATTGTTATTTGAGAAACCTGTGTCGGGATATAATTTGTTTGGACACATTTGGGCCAGTTTACGACGAGTGCTCATTGCATTACTGATTTCTGGAGTAGTGGGAATCGTAATGGGAATATTGATTGGCTGGAATTATTATGCGAAGAAAACAATTGGAGTATTATTTGAATTAATTAGACCGATACCGCCGATTGCGTGGCTACCGATTATTGTTATGTGGTTTGGAATCGGAGAGCTTTCGAAAGTAGTAATGGTATTTATTGGAACGTTAATGCCTATAGTTATCAATACATACACTGGAATTCGAATGGTGGATAGCGCGTTACTTGATGTTGCGGAGTCGTTTAACGCTAGTGATAGACAGCTGCTAACAGAGATAGCAATACCATCAGCATTGCCGTCGATAATGGCAGGGATCCGAAATGCTATTGGCGTGGGCTGGATGGTAGTGTTGGCAGCAGAAATGATAGGGGCAAAAGAAGGAGTAGGATTTTTGATTACTCGAGGGATGGAGTATTTTGATGTACCACTAATAATGGTTGGAATGGTTGCTATTGGCATTGTAGGTGCGTTGCTATCAGCTGTAATAGAAAAACTAGAAAGGGTGGTTTGTCCGTGGGCATACAGAATGGAGTAATTTTAAAAGTTGAAAATATCACAAAAAAATTTCCTAGCAAAGACGATGAAAATATTGTAGTAAAAGATATTTCGTTTGAAGTGAGAGAGAATGAATTTTTAGTTATTTTGGGTCCTGGATATTGCGGAAAAACAGTATTGTTAAATATGATAATGAATCTGCTAAGCCCTGATTCGGGCAATGTATATCTAGAAGGCGACATTATGACGAAAGAAAAGATGGGCAATAAGTTTAGCATGATTTTTCAAAAATTGGGACTAATGCCTTGGAAGACTGTTATGGAGAATGTGGAGCTGGGACCAAAATTGCGTGGCGAAGCCAAGGCAACAAGAAGAGAACGTGCTCAAAAATATATAGACTTAGTGGGGTTAACCGGATTTGAAAAAAGTTTTCCGTATCAACTATCTGGAGGAATGAAACAACGAGTAGGGATTGCTCGTGCGTATACAAATGAACCAGAAATTATGATTATGGATGAGCCATTTGGGCAATTAGATGCGCAAACCAGGTATAATATGGAAGAAGAACTCGCGAGGGTGTGGCAGCAAGAGAAGAGGACTGTAATTTTTGTTACCAATAATATAGAAGAAGCAGCATATTTGGGTGACCGTATATTACTGTTGACAAAATGTCCGGCACAGATTAAGGAAATTTATAACATCGATTTACCGAGACCACGAAATATGACGAGCATGGAATTTTTGCAGTTGCGTAAGAAAATTTCAGATAACACAGATTTGGCTTTATAGAAGGAGGGGGTAAAATGGACAAAATACAAGTAAAAGGATTATCTAAATCGTTTGGTGAGTTGCAAGTTCTAAAAGACCTAAACTTTTCTATAAAGAAAGGTGAGTTTGTAGTAGTTGTTGGGCCAACAGGTTGCGGAAAGACCACATTTTTAAATTTGCTAACTAGAATATACACACCCACTTCGGGAGATTTATATATAGATGGAGAGCCTGCAGATCCCAAAAAGCATAATCTAGCATTTGCATTTCAAGAAGCATCGGCAATACCATGGCTAACCGTCGAAGAGAATATCAAATTTGGATTAAAAATCAAGAAACTACCAAAAGGAATTATTAAAGAGCGTACCGATAACATCATCGCATTGCTGGGGCTCGAAAAATTTAGGAAGCAATATCCGCGGGAGCTATCCGTAAGTTGTGAGCAAAGAGTAGTGATCGGCAGAGCATTTGCATTGCACCCAGATCTGCTATTGATGGATGAACCGTATGGGCAAATGGATATTAAGATGAGATACTACCTAGAAGATGAAGTGTTAAAAATCTGGAAAGAACTGGGAACCACGGTTGTGTTTATTACTCACAATGTTGAAGAGGCAGTTTACCTTGCTGAAAAGGTATTGATTCTATCGAACAAACCGACAACTATTAAAGAAGTGGTAGAAATTGATCTACCGCATCCGCGAGATTTTACAGACCCTAAATTTGTTCAAACACGAGAATATATCACAAATCAAATTAAATGGTGGTAAAATACTATTGCAATATTTTGAATTGTAGAGTAAAATAGAAAAAAGCTAGGGGTGCCATTGTGCTGAGATATACCCTCAATACTTGAACTGGATAATGCCAGCGTAGGGAAGCTAACTTTGTGCCAAGCTATGCCTATATAAGGTGTAGCTTTTTTTTATCTTAAAAATTAGGAGGATTGAAAATGTTGGATGTAGTAGGAGGAATAGTATTTGCTGTGTTTATAGGATTTTATATCTATAAAATACGAAAAGAAACGTGGGATATAAAAAAAATTGTGGTAATGGCATTGTGTGCCGCATTGAGTTTTGCATTATCAATGATTACATTTATTAGATTGCCACAAGATGGTGGCGTGAGCCTCGCGCCGATGATGCCAATTATGTTAGCGGCGTATATTTACGGGGCAGGAGCGGGGATGACCACGGGGTTGGTATACGGATTACTTAAGATTATGAATTCTATGTATATACTGACACCGGTACAATTTTTACTTGAATATATTATGTCACCGATGATCGTCGCCATTGCCTGCTTGTTTGGCAAAGACACAAAGATAAAAATATTACTAGGGAGTGCAATAGCGCAATTTTTACGATTTTTGTTACATTTCATAGTGGGAGCAACATATTTCAAAGAATATGCCGGAACAGAAAATCCATGGATATATTCTTTCTTTTATAATGGACCAGTATCATTGGTAGAAGGAATCATTACCTGCGCTATACTCGTGGCATTGCCAATACCTCTAATTATTAAGCAGTTAAAAAAATAAGATTATTTCTATCCTTGGACTTGCAAATTTTTACCAAAGCTGCTATACTAAAAAATGCGTATAGTAAAATATAATTTTGTGAAATGAGGATTAAATATGTCTGTTATTAAGTTTGAAGATTATATGCACGTGGGGGTCATTGTTAACAACATCGAAGAGACGATTGCTAAGATGGAAAAAATATTTAAAATTGACGAATATCGAATCAATCTATTTCCTCCGGAAAATGTTAATAAAGACGATATCCAACTGATGTATAAAGGCAAAAAAACTTGGTTTACTGCTAGATTTTGCTTTATGAGAATGGGTAATACAGAAATAGAACTTATTCAACCTTTAGAAGGTGAAAGTTTGTGGAGAGATTATCTAAATGAACATGGCGAAGGTCTTCATCACCTAAAATTTGAAGTAGATTCTATTAACGAAACTATGAAAGCTTTTAAGGAGATGGGTGTTGATTGTCCGCAATATGGCTCTGCAGTTGGGCCAAATACTGGCAAAATTTGGGCATATTTTGATACTACAAAAGAATTAGGATACGTGTCTGAGATATTAAACAGACAATTGTGGGAAACTATCGACTAAAAACCACACTTTTGATCCCTCCAAACTATTGGAGGGACTTTTTATATAAAGGAGTTGACAAATGCTATCAATTTTGAGTCCGATATTACCAATGATACTTTTAATTGGCCTAGGCATGTGGTGTAGGCGTTCACAATATTTTTCACACCACACTATCGCTGAAATTAAAAGATTTTTGCTAAACATCTGTACACCGGCCACAATTATAAATATGACGTTATTAATGGAGATCGAAGCCCAAACGTTTTTGATAATAGCCTTAAGCTACATTATGCTATGTGTATTTTTATTAGGCGGAAAGCTATTAAACCTAATTCCTCCATTACATAATACGCTCAATCCATATGTATGCTCTGGTACGGCATTCATGCTAGTTGGGATGTCGCTATTTACTATTATATACGGAGCAGAGCATCTAGCAACCTTCGCATTGCTGGGGATAGGTCATGAATTTTTCATATGGACGATATATTACCCGTTGTTTCATTTAGATACCAAAGGCACCAAAATCACAATCGCAACGTTTAAAAATCTGCTAACATCTCCCTTTATTATAGCATTAGTGGCGGGAATGATGCTAAATATCTTTGGTGTAGTAGAAATTTTGGAGGCAAACCCAATAGGAAGTGGAATCTTAAGTGCAATCACGATGCTCTCTTCTGTTGCGACACCACTATTGCTTATTGCATTGGGATATGGATTAGCGTTCAAAGTAGATAATCTAAAAGCGAGTCTGAAATTTGTATTTGTAAGATTTTTGGTTGTCGGAGTTTTGGGATTGCTATTTAAATTTTTGATTATAGATCCGTTAATAGAACCTAGCTTAGTTGTGGACTTATCGTTTTATGCGTTTTTGGCACTTCCACTGATGTTTACACTAACATTATTTGTAGAAGGGGTTGTGAGCGATGAGGAAGTGGAGATAATCAACGGTGCGATAGGTATTTCGACCATAATAAGCATAATACTCTTGATAATATTATCTATATTGATTCCGCCAGCGATATTGTAGGAAAATATAGGTTATGCTATTTAGAGTGCATTTATTGACTTAACAGATGTTATCTGCTATACTTTATTCACGTAAAGTAAAAGTCTAAAAATAGATAGGAGTTATATAATGTCTACTAAACAAATTACTATGGTAGGTCTTGGAGCGGCGTTGATGGCTGTGTTTGCACAAATTTCGATTCCAATTCCAAACGTACCACTAACATTTCAACTTTTTGGAGTAGTTCTTTTAGGAGTTATGTTGCCTCGAAAGCTTTCTACATTAGCATTAACAGTATACGTATTGATAGGTGCTGTGGGGGCTCCTGTATTTGCAGGCTTTAGCGGTGGGCTCCAGGCGTTAATTGGGCCAACAGGCGGGTATTTATATTCGTTTATAGCGTCTGCTTTTATCGTGGGAACATTTGCTAAGAAAAACAATATGATTTATACAACAATAGGAGCCTATTTGGGTCTTGCCGTCTCCTACATAGTGGGGACAATTCAATTGAAATATGTTTTGGATATGAGCTGGCTTGCAGCTATAAGTTCAGGAACCGGAGGAGGCGTATTCTTAATTAAGGATATTGTATTTACGGGTATTGCTATTATAGTAGGTAAGCAAATTCATCAAATTTTACTCAAAAATGGATTGTTAAACAACAAAATAACAGAATAAATAAAAAGGGTAGACCGTAGAGCAATAAGTTCTATGGTCTATTTTTTTGCTTAAAATAATTTGTAAGATGATAACTGAACGTTATCATTTGCATGGCATGATGCCAGTAAATTCGATTCTATTTTTTAATTCTTTCATTAAGCAAACAATTAAAAGTTGTGGGGAATACAATTAATGTTTGTTTTTGTAATATAAAATTTTTAAAAACATAGACATAAATTATTAATATTTTTTGTAAATGTATCTATACTTTTTTGGTGTAGCATGCTATACTGAATTTTATAGAGGTCACATAATAATGCAAAAGACCAACGAAGTAACTATATTTTGATCATTTTTTACAACAAGGAGGCAGTTTATGAATAAAGTATTAAAAGGTATTGCGTTAGGAGTTATGTCGTTTGCAACATTGACAGGATGCGCATCAGATACAAACAATTCGACAGAGGATGGCATCAAGGCCGGGGTGTTTTACTACAATTTCTCTGATATTTACATATCCACAGTTCGTGCCAATATGGACGATATGCTAGAAGATTTGGGAATGAACTTTCAAAACTATGACGCTTCTGGAAACCAAGCGACGCAAATGGACCAGATTAATACTGCGATCGCGAATCAGGTGGATTTGCTAATCGTAAATCCAGTAGAAATCACATCTATCGATATTGCAGAGATTGCTAAAGCTGCGGGTATTCCAGTAATTTTCTTCAACCGAGAAGTTACCGACGATGTAATTCTCAGTTACGACAACTCTGCATATATAGGAACGAGCTCGACAGAAGCCGGGCATCTTCAAGGAGCTATGATAGGCGAATACCTACTGGATAACTACGATTTAGTGGATCTAAATGGCGATGGAGAAATTTCATACGTAATGTTTAAGGGACAAGAAGGAAACGTCGAAGCCGATGGACGTACAAAATATTCTGTAGAAGATACCGATGCGCAATTGGTAGCTGCAGGAAAGCCGAAGCTTGCTTTCTACGACGACAAAAATACCGCCAAATATTTAGTAGATCAAGGTGGAAATTGGTCCGCTCAAGCCGCAACAGATTATATGAATGTAATATTGGCAGAATACTCCGAAGCTAATGGCAATATGATTGAGCTGGTAATCGCCAACAACGACGGAATGGCAGAAGGGGCGATTTCGGCTCTCCATAACGTAGGATTTAATACAGGCTCTGGCAAGTCGATTCCGGTATATGGCGTTGATGCAACAGATTCGGCAAAGCAGCTTATAGCAGAAGGAAAAATGACGGGCACCGTAATGCAAGATGCGCAGGCAATGGCCGCGGCTGTAACTCACCTAGCCAAAAACGTGATGAATGGCGAAGACTTGATGGCTCATACCGAAGAATATAATGTAGATGCAACTGTAGATAAAATTCGTGTGCCATATAGTATTTATTCTGCTGCACAATAATACGCATATAAAACTGTAGGTGCCTGATTATATCGATTGGGCATCTTAAATTTTGATGGGAGGGATAGTATGGCATTGCTAGAGATGCAAAATATGAACAAACAATTTCCGGGAGTCAAAGCTCTCGATAACGTTTCGTTGGTAGTAGAGCCCGGAACCGTTCACGCGCTGATGGGTGAGAATGGCGCAGGGAAGTCGACATTGATGAAGTGTTTATTTGGAATGTATAAACCCGACAGCGGAACCATTTTGCTAAACGGAAATGAGATCAATTTCAAAAACTCTAAGGAAGCACTAGAAAATGGTGTGGCGATGGTGCATCAAGAATTAAATCAGGCACTGTCAAGAAGTGTAATGGACAATTTGTGGATAGGGAGATACCCAACATATAAAGGGTTGATGGTAAATCAAAAAGAAATGCTAAAGCGTTCTAAGGAGCTGTTTGAGTTAATTGGAGTAGATGTGGATCCCAAAAAAATCATGTCCAAAATGTCGGTTTCGCAGAGGCAAATGGTTGAAATTGCAAAGGCAGTTTCATACGAATCCAAAATTATTGTATTTGATGAGCCGACATCATCTTTAACAGAAAAAGAAGTGGGGCACCTATTTAGAATCATCAATATGCTTAAGGCCAAAGGCTGCGGCATAATTTATATAAGCCATAAAATGGAAGAAATCTTAAAAATCAGTGATGCAATAACTATTATGCGTGACGGGGCGTGGGTGGCAACGAAGGACGCAAAAGAAGTTACTATGGATGAAATCATCAAATTGATGGTGGGTCGAGAGCTTACCAATCGTTTTCCAGAAAAAACCAACAAACCTGCAGATGTAATCTTAGAAGTCGCAGGAATGGCGGGAAAATATACGAAGCTAGTCGACGCAACATTTGATTTAAAAAAGGGAGAAATTTTAGGAGTTGCAGGATTAGATGGGTCTGGTCGAACCGAGCTAGTTGAAAATTTATTTGGGTATATGACAAAATCTAAAGGAGAAATTACTCTGCACGGCAAAAAAATTGAGAATAAAACTCCACAAGATGCTATCAAAAATGGCTTTGCGTTAATCACAGAAGAAAGACGAGCAACCGGGATTTTTGGAATTTTAAGCATCAAAGAAAATACTGTCATTGCAAACCTCAAAAACTATCGCAAAGCAAAGATTTCGCTGGACGAAAAGAAAATGAAGGCCGACACGCAATGGTCCATAGATTCGATGCGCATCAAGACGCCTAGTCAGTCCACCAAAATTCGTTCGCTATCGGGTGGCAATCAGCAAAAAGTGATTCTGGGTAGATGGCTTCTTACCAAACCCGAAGTATTGCTTCTAGATGAGCCAACTCGCGGTATCGATGTAGGTGCCAAATTCGAAATTTACCAATTGATTATGGAGCTTGCAGACGAAGGAAAGGGAGTCATTATGATTTCGTCTGAGATGCCAGAGCTTTTGGGCGTATGCGATAGGATTTTGGTGATGTCTGGAGGGCGCGTTGCTGGAACAGTGGATGCGAAGAACACAACTCAGGAAGAAATTATGACTCTAGCAAGCAAGTATGTGTAAAAAGGAGATAAAGTTATGGTAAATGTAAAAGAAGTAAAAAATATATCGAGGAAGCAAGTTGCTGATTTTCTGCTAAATAATGCGTTGTTCATATTAATGGGAATTGCGATCATATATATTGCAGTGTCAAACGAAAACTTTCTAAAGTGGCCGTCTATTATAAATATCGTATCGCAAACAGCCGCGTATCTGCCGGCCGCATTGGGGATAGCGGGGTGCATTGTGCTTGCTGGGACAGACCTTTCTGCCGGGAGAATGGTAGGGCTCTCTGCCTGCGTATCAGCATCGTTATTGCAAGCAGTCGGAACAGGAAATAAAATGTGGGAAGGTATCGGAACGCTGCCTATATGGATCGTGATTCCTGCGGTCATGCTATTATGTGCCGTGATCGGAGCATTCAACGGATTCTTTATTGCCAAGTTTAAAGTTCATCCATTTATCGTAACGCTGGGTACACAGTTAATTCTGTATTCGGTTTTATTGTTATACGTACAACAAGGGTCAAATCGCGGGATGGCGATTTCGAATCTAGATAAGTCATACACAACATTTGTTAAAGGTAGTTTGCCGTTTATGAAAATAGCAGGGGTGCCAATTCCAAATTATGTAATTTTTGCGTTAATCATTACAGCGATCATCTGGTTTATATGGAACAAAACGACGTTTGGTAAAAATATGTTTGCACTAGGGTCAAATGAAGAGGCAGCAAAGGTGTCGGGTGTGAACGTATTTATGACCACGATTTTAGTATTTGCACTCGCTGGGGCTATGTATGGATTTACAGGATTTGTTGAAGGTGCACGCATCGGATCCAATACAGCAAATACAGGATTGAACTACGAGCTCGATGCCATTGCGGCTTGCGTAATCGGCGGGGTATCGTTTGTGGGAGGTATCGGAAAGGTACGAGGAGTGATCATCGGCGTCTTGATGTTGCGTCTAATATTTATAGGTCTTCAAATGACCAGCGTGGACCAAAATCTCCAATATCTCATTAAAGGCGGAATCATTTTGTTTGCCTGCGCTCTGGATATGAGAAAATATTTAGTTAAGAAATAGACCGCAGAATTGTTCTCTACATAATAAAGATCCTTGCATCGCCAACAAGAATAGTGTATACTACTCCTAAAATTACAAAGGGTGGAGGGATCGCAGTGAAGAAGATTCCAGTTGCAGAGGCAGTGGGAAGTATTTTGTGCCACGACATTACGCAAATAATACAAGATGTTACCAAACAGGCCATCTTTCGAAAAGGGCACGTGATAGCCGCAGAAGATGTTCCAGTGCTTCTGTCTCTTGGCAAGGAAAATATTTATGTGTGGGAAGCCGATGAAACCATGATGCACGAAAACGATGCTGCAGAGATTTTATACGGCTTTTGTCACAACGAAGGTATCGCCAAATCAGAAGTAAAGGAAGGCAAAATCGAAGCAATAGCAACTCGCGACGGCTGCCTAAAAGTGGATACCACCAGACTACTAAATCTCAATCTGGTAGAAGAAATTATGATCGCAACCATTCATTCTAATCGCTTCGTAAAGCAAGGCGAAAAGTTGGCTGGAATGCGCGTCATTCCTCTTGCTATTGCAAAAGACAAAATGGAAAGCCTAGCAAAAATGGTTGGAGAAACGCCACTGCTAAATCTAATCCCTTTTAATAGGAAGAAAGTCGGGATAGTTACAACCGGTAGCGAAATTTTTAAGGGTAGAATTACAGATAAATTTGGTCCTGTAATTCGAGAAAAGTTGGCGCCTTTTGGATGTGAAATATTAGGACAAACTATTACAGACGATAAGGTTGCTGACATAGTTTCGGCAATAAAAGCGTATATAGAGATGGGCGCAGATATGGTTGTGTGTACTGGCGGAATGAGTGTGGATCCCGATGATGTAACCCCCAGTGCAATTCGCGAGGTTGGCGCAGAAGTTATTTCGTACGGAGCTCCCGTTTTGCCAGGAGCCATGTTTTTGTTAAGCTATTTAGATGGCAAACCGATTTTAGGGCTTCCGGGATGCGTTATGTATTCCAAAGCTACGATTTTTGATTTAGTGTTGCCAAGAATTATGATCGATGAAAGGCTAACCAAATTGGATCTTGCGATTTTAGGTCATGGCGGCTTTTGTAATAGCTGCAGCACATGCAATTACCCCAGCTGCGCATTTGGAAAATAAAGACAAAGGATGGAATTTAATTATGCTAGAGTTAGAAGATGCAATCACCACGTTATTAGCAAACACCACAGAGACAGCGGAGGAGACATGTCCAATATCCCGGTCAAATAAACGCATTGCATCAGTGGCAGTCGCGGCCCCCATGGCAATTCCGCCGTTTAATCGTTCTCCATTGGATGGCTATGCTTTCATGGCAACAGATAGTGTGGGGGCAACGGCCGAAAATCCAAAACAGCTCCGCGTGGTGACAACAATCTATGCGGGCGATGCTTATGAAGGAACAATTCGATCTGGGGAAGCCGCAAAGATTATGACGGGCGCACCAATTCCGGCGGGATGCGACTGTGTAATTCGCCAAGAAGATACGAACTATAAAAATGATGTTGTTGAAATATATGAAGAGCTTACTGCATTCAAAAATTTTTGCTATGCGGGCGAGGATATTAATACTGGATCCACAATTATTACAAAGAACGAAAAGTTAAACGCAATCAAAGTAGGTGTATTAGCAAGCGTGGGGATAGCCAAAGTTGCAGTTTACAAGCGAGTTCGCGTTGCTTTATTATGTACCGGGAGTGAGCTTGCCGATGTAGGGGAGCCTCTTGCTGCTGGCAAAATTTATAATAGCAATAGGTATATGATCGAAGCAAGGCTAAAAGATTTGGGGGCCGAAGTAACGGTTCTAGAAAATATTGTAGACGATGAAGAGGCAGTTGCCGCGGCGTTGGTCGCAGTAGCAGATAGCGTTGATATTATCGTAACAACTGGCGGAGTTTCGGTAGGTGAGCGAGATATTATGCCGGCGGCATTTGAGAAAATGGGAGCCACGCAATTGTTCTGGAAAGTCAAAATTCAGCCGGGAACTCCCGTGTTGGCGGCAAAATTGAGGAACGTATTGCTTATAGGGCTCTCTGGTAACCCATTTGCGAGTCTTGTTAATTTCGAATTATTGGTTCGCCCAGTAATTGCACATGCTGCACATGACCCGAGCCTAAACACAACTACTGCAACGGCAATAATGGCCAATACGTTTCCCAAGAAGACGACAAAGAGACGGTTCGTAAGAGCAATATACGCAGATGGGCGAGTTTGCTTACCCGATAATCATTCTGGCGGTTCGCTATATACGATGAGCGTCTGTAATGGGTTGGTCGAGATCGCGGAAGGAACAAAATCGTTGGTAGCGGGAGATAGAGTAAATGTGATATTGCTATAATATAATTGGGAGGAAGATTCGATGTTTACACACTTTGATGAGAAGGGAAATGCCGTTATGGTTGATGTTTCGGCAAAAACAGAGACGAATCGAGTGGCTGTCGCGCAGGGAACAATCTATACAAACTCGGCTGTCTACGATGCGATAACAACAAATCGTATTGAAAAAGGAGACGTATTGAATGTTGCGCGAGTTGCTGGGATAATGGGCACCAAAAAGACGGCGGAGCTGATACCGATGTGTCATCCGCTGTTAATATCAAAAGTTGCGATCGACTTTGAATTTGATGCTGCCGCGTTAGCAATAACAGCCTTGTGCACGGTAAAAATATCGGGTAAAACGGGAGTTGAGATGGAAGCGTTAACTGGGGTCAGTGTTGCATTACTGACGATTTACGATATGTGCAAAGCTGTTGATAAAGCTATGAAAATAGGAGATATATTTTTAGTAGAAAAGCAGGGTGGAAAAAGTGGAAACTACAAAGCCTAATGTTATTGCAATAAGTGGTATAAAAAATTCTGGCAAAACAACGTTAATCGCAAAAATTGTGGCAGCGCTTGCGTCGGAGGGATATAAAGTTGGTGTAATAAAGCATGATGGGCACGAATTTGCCGCAGACCATCCGGGAACAGACAGTCATAAAATAAAGATGGCAGGCGCCGATGCTGTTATGGTTTATTCTGCAACAAAGCTGATGCTCGTGAGGAATCTCGATGAAACGGTAGCGTTTGAAGACTTGCTAAAATATTATGCGGACATGGATTTGGTCATTGTAGAAGGAATGAAGCATAGTAGTTTGCCAAAAATCGAAGTGGTGAGCAATCATGCTAAAGCTATATGCACAGCGAATGTAATCGCAATTGCAGCTCCAGCTTCGGTTGCCACAAACGCCGCGAACACACCTATTATAGATCGCAACGATGTGAACGCTGTACTAAAATATATCAGAAAATTTATATAAAACGAGGTGATAGATCTGATAGACAAAGAGCAACGAGTTATTAATTATTTGAGACTTTCTGTGACGAATCGATGCAATTTAAAATGTGTTTATTGCGTTGGGGCAGATAAATTTGAAGCCAAGTATTTGACTATAGATGAGATTGAACGTGTAGCCAACATCTTTGTCACACTGGGCATTACTAAGGTAAAATTGACTGGTGGTGAGCCGTTGATTAGATCAGATTTGGCAAATATTGTCAAACGATTGCGTTCTGCAGGGATGGTTGAAGTGACCCTAACAACCAACGGGCTATTGTTAGAGCAAAAGTTAACGACGCTGATTGCGGCCGGGGTGACTGCAATAAATGTGAGCTTGGATGCGATTGACGGGGCAACGTTTGAGGCATTGACAGGAGTTGCGGCAGTAAATAAGGTAATGCAAGCTGTGGAGGCTTCGGCAAAAGTTGTACCAACGAAAATTAATTCTCTCCTTATAAAAGGTACCAATGATTCTGAAATTGTACCCCTTATCGAATTTGCAGCCAAGGCGGGAGTTGCGATTCGGTTTATCGAGCTGATGCCCATAGGTTGCGGAACGATCTTTGAAGGTGTTGGAGCGGATCAGGTGAAGGATGTAATCGCATCGAAATACGGAGAGTTGGTAGCATACGAAAAGCAGATTGGCAATGGGCCGGCTAAATACTTTTGGATAGAGAGCTTGGGAATTGCTCTCGGATTTATCAATGCGTTGAGTGATTGCTTTTGCGACAAATGTAATAGGATCAGATTAACTGCAGATGGATTTCTAAAACCTTGCCTACATTTTGGTCAAGGACTTGATGTGTACAAATTATTTGCATTATCTGATATAGAGATACTTGAAGAAATTCGTAACACTATATATAATAAACCTATAAAACATCATTTATTGGAAGGTATTTCTAATGAATCTAAAATGATGGTGCAAATAGGAGGTTAAAATGGGCAAAATTGTTAATTTATGTATAAGCGAAAATCGTGGAACAAAAAAAACTTCGGTTGCAGAAGTAGAATTTGTAGAAGACTACGGAATCAAAAATGATGCACATGCAGGTGATTGGCATAGACAAGTTAGCCTACTTGATGTTGCTAAAATAGAAGAGTTTAAACGAAAGGGCATTAATATATCTGCAGGAGACTTTGGCGAGAACGTTATAACTGAGGGAATTGACTTTAAGCAATATCGCGTGGGGACATTATTTAAAATTAACAATGCGATATTAGAAATCACTCAGTATGGCAAGGAATGTCATACCCGTTGTGAAATTTTTGATCAAACGGGAGAATGCATTATGCCAACCGAGGGAGTGTTTGCTAAAGTTATTGAAAGCGGGACAGTTGCAGTGGGCGATGAGATAGTAGAATATAAGCCGCTCACAGTTGCGATTTTAACAGCCAGCGATGCTTGCTCGAGAAATGAGCGTGCAGATATGAGTGGTGAGGCCGTTAGAGAAATTGTAGAATATGAAGGATTTAAGGTTGTCGACAAAGTTGTTGTTGCAGATGAAATAGCGTTAATTAGTGCCCAGTTAAAAAAATGGTGTGACGAAACAAAGGTGGATCTAATTATAACAACCGGGGGGACTGGTTTTTCGGTTAGGGATGTAACGCCAGAAGCAACGCTTGCAGTGATTGAGCGCCAAGCTCCTGGAATTACAGAGGCGATGAGAGCAGAGAGTTTGCAAGTTACTCCAAAGGCGATGTTAAGCCGAGCGGTTGCGGGCATTAGAGGATTGACAATTATTGTTAATGTACCCGGCAGTGTAAAGGCTGTCAGAGAAAATTTGATGGCCATCATCGCCACGCTTCCTCATGGGATAGCAATCCTCAAAGGGTCTGTAAAAAATTGTGGTGAAGCATAATAGGTAGCGGAGGTTTAGCGTGATGCTATAAATTTTTGCAGGTCTGCTGGAGTGTTGATATTGGTGAGGGAAGCAACTTGCGCATCGGGTAAATCAACTATTGTTGCATCAGAAAATAGACTATATAGGCGATAATTTTTGGCGGCAATCTGTTTTTCTATTGCAGGAAGTAAGCGCTTAGAATAAATAGCGCCCAGGGGATATAGTCGTCTAGAATTATCTTGAAAAACAACGGCTGGGGCTGCTGGCGTAATTGCGTCGTACAGCAGCTGCGCTACTTGGGCACTAACAAGAGGCATATCGCAAGCGGTGACAAAAACATACTCCGTTTCTAATTGTTTGAGCCCGCTATATATGCCACCAATTGGACCGATATTTTTGTATTCATCCTCTATCAAATTGTAGGCTAAATTTGTAGCCAATGAGTTAACAGAAACATAGACCGGTGCAATTACTGCCAATTTTGAGGCGATAGAATCTACAAATGTGGTTTGATCTACCGTTAGAAACCCCTTATTAAAGCCGTTCATTCGCGTGTTGCGACCTCCCATTAAAATTAAGTTTGATAAATTGTTGTACATAAATATTTCTCCTTTGTAGATTTTATTATTATTTTAACCGTGATAAATTAAAATAATTTATGCTGTAAAAAAACTTTTTGAGTTTTATAATTGTGTGATATATAGCATATAATAGAATTAGGACATGTCATTGTGTTCGCAAGATGCATAAATAAAGATATAAGGAGGATTGTTAATGACAGTAACTCAATCAACTTGCAATATTTGTTCGTTGGCTTGCAATTTAGATTTTCATGTAGAGGGTGACAAGATTGTTCAGGTTTTGCCTACCAAAGATTATCCGGTAAATAAGGGGTTTTCGTGTATAAAAGGCTTGATGATAGCAAAGCAACATAACGTCTTTAAGCCGTCTCCACTACCAAAGATTCGAAATGAAAATGGCCAAATGGAAGAAAAAGGATGGAAGGAAACTTATAAATACTTGACAGACAAGTTATGGAGAATTAAGGAAGAATATGGAGGAGACAGCATTGCAGTTATTAGCACGGGGCAACTGCCGCTAGAGGAGATGGCAATTTGTTCGCACGTGTTTCGAAATTTTCTGCGAGGAAATGTTGATGGAAATACCAGATTGTGTATGGCAACATCGGTTGTAGCTTATAAACAAAGCTTTGGATTTGATGCGCCTCCATATACGCTAAATGACATCGAGTTATCGGATGTAATCTTCTTGATAGGTGCTAATCCGGTTGTTGCTCATCCAATTTTGTGGGATAGATTGCGTACCAATACACATAAGCAGCTGGTGGTGATTGATCCAAGACGCTCGGAAACTGCAGAGAAGGCGGATTTTCATTATGCGGTAAATGCGAAAACTGATATATATTTGTTTTATGGATTAGCCAATTTGTTAATCGAAAGAGATGCCATCGACAAAAAATATATCGAAGAGCATACAGAAAATTTTGAAGGATTTAAGGATATAGTTAAAGATTTTAGTATAGAGATGGTGGCCGAGAAAACTGGGTTGGCTGTTGCGGATATCGAGAATATGGTATCGCTAATTCAGAATGGCAAGAATGTATCCTTCTGGTGGACGATGGGTGTTAACCAAAGTTACGAGGGGGTTCGCACCGCACAAGCAATTATAAATCTGGCACTTATGACAGGAAATATAGGACGACCTGGAACTGGTGCAAACTCGATTACTGGGCAATGTAATGCGATGGGGTCTCGCGCGTTTAGTAATACTGCAGGATTGTATGGAGGAGGAGAGTATGACGACGCAGCTCGTCGAAGAGCCGTTTGTGAGGCCTTGAATATCACGGATAAACAGCTAATTGATAAGCCTACTTTGCCATACAATGTAATCATGGAAAAAGTTACATCTGGAGAAATTAAGGCGCTATGGATTGTCTCCACTAACCCGCGTCATTCCTGGACTAATAACGAAACGTTTGCTGCAGCAATAAAAAAGCTCAAATTATTTGTGGTTCAAGATTTATATGATGATACAGATACAGCCAAAGAGGCAGGAGTATTTCTTCCGGTTGTGCCGGGAACCAAAAAAACAGGAGTATATATTAATACGGAAAGACGTCTATCGGTAATGCTTCCGGTTCTTAACAAAGCGGAGAATGAAAAAACCGATTATGAAGTTTTCTACGAGCTAGGTAGAGAGTTGGGCATGGGTAGAATGCTAGACTTTTGGAAAACTCCAAAGGACGCCTTCGAAATCATGAAACAATGTTCTGCAGGCATGCCATGCGATATAACGGGTGTTACTTATGCGGCGTTGGCGGGCTCTGCTGGTATTCAATGGCCCTATCCAGAAGGGGCAGTACTAGATTCTGATGAACGCAGACTGTTTGAAAATGGACAATATTATACTGCAAATAAAAAAGCGCGATTTATATTTGACAAGCCTGTAGATAATCCACTTCCTACCACGGCAAAGTTTCCGTATACGTTAAATACGGGTAGAGATACAGTAGGACAATGGCATACACAGGTTCGTTCGCGCGAGATTGCGTTGGCACAAGATTCGTATAGCAAAGAGGCGTATATATATATACATCCAGATCTTGCAGCGAAATACGGAATTGCTAATAATGAGAAATTTTTGGTATCATCGATAAATGGCCAATCAGCTAAATTTTTAGCAAAGATCAGCGACGCAGTAAAAATTAATCAGCTATACGCACCAATTCATTATATAGAAACCAACAAGCTAACGCCGTCGTTATATGATCCGTTCTCAAAGGAACCTTCATATAAGACCACGCCTATTGCTATTACAAAGATATAGAAATGAATAGAAAGGAGTTAAACGAAAATGCGAAGAATTAAAATAGACCGTTCAAAATGTATCGGATGTTTAACCTGCGTTACTGCTTGTATTATAAGCCACGACAGCCTCGATGCGCGCAATCGTGTTGTAATTGATACCAATCAAACATACTCTCCGATTTTTTGTAGACACTGTACAGAACCCGAATGCGTATATACCTGCATGACCGGTGCTATGCATAAAGATAATGTAACCAAATTTGTGGAATACGAAAAAGATCATTGCGCTAGTTGCTACATGTGTATTATGGCGTGTCCATACGGAGTTTTAAAAAGTGATGACATCACGCATCAAGAAATAATGAAATGTGATATGTGTACACATCGTGTAAATGGACCAATGTGTGTAGAAAAGTGTCCTATGCAAGCAATTACGCTACAGGAGGTGTTTGGATGAGATATGTAGTTATTGGCGCGTCGGCAGCAGGAATTAATGGTGCAAAACGCTTGAGGGAATTAGATCCAAAGGCAGAGATTGTTCTTATATCCAAAGATGACGCTATTTATTCACGATGTATTTTGCACCATTATATTGCAAAACACAGAAGTCTGGAACAACTAAGATTTGTGGCACCTCGATTTATAGAAGAGCATCAAATTACATGGCTTAAGGGAGAAGAAGTGATAAAGCTAGATGCTCAAGCTAAGGTGATCGCAACAAAATCTAATAAGACCCTTTCGTTTGACAAGCTACTCATTGCAGCTGGAGGGCATGTACGATTTCCCGATATTCCTCATTTAAAAGAGGCAACCAATGCGATAGGGCTTCATAGTTTATCAGATTGCGCCGCAATTATAGATGCAGCAAAGCGCGCAAAAAGTATCGTCATAATGGGTGCCGGGCTTGTGGGAATAGATGCAGTAACCGCATTTTTGCCGCAAATCAATAAGAAGAATATTACGTTGGTGGAATTAAAACCTCACTTGCTTGCCATGCAACTAGATGCCAGAGCAGCTTCAGTATATGAGAAGGCATTTGCAGATGCGGGTGTTAAGCAAATTTATGATGTAAAAATAGACAGTCTAACGGTAAATGCTAGAAATAAGATCAAAAAAATTCAGCTGAGCAACGGCGAGATTTTGCTATGCGATTTATTGGTGGTTGCATCTGGCACTGCGGCAAACGTTGACTTCTTAACTGGGAGCGGCTTAAAAGTAGATAAATTTGGATTGGTCATTGATAAATATGGACAAACTTCGCATCCAGACATATTTGGGGCAGGAGATATAACAGGGCTCCACCCCATCTGGCCAGTTGCAGTTAAGGAAGGGATCATTGCAGCGAGTAATATGTTTGGCGTGTGCAAAGAGTTAGACCACTTCTTCATCAGCAAATCAACGATGAATTTTATGGATATTCCAACGATGTCACTGGGTACTCCAAATATAGAAAATTGTGAAGTATTGATCGATGAAGATGGCAAGGGAAATTACAAAAAGATTGTACACAAAGATGGCAAAATTGTAGGTGCAATTCTCCAAGGCAATTTAGATTATTCAGGAGTGTTGACCCAGCTGATTGCAAATAAAATCGATGTAAGTAAAGTAAAGAAGCCAATTTTTAAAATCAATTATGCCGACTTTTTTAAGCAAACTAAAGATCTCGAATTTATATATAAGCTAGATTAAAACGCAGTATTCAAATGACTTGCTACAGCGGAGGGTGCTGTAGCAAAAACAGGATAATAGGAGAATTTTATGAAACAATTAAAAAACATTGCAGTACCATTGCTACCTACTATGGTTGGTGTTGCAACTCTGTCAAACGTATGGAATATTATGGGATATACTTGGATTAGACACATCTGCATGGTTGCAGGAATATTTGTAATAGTTGGGTATGTAGGCAAAATTATCTTTCATTTTTCGACCGTCAAAAATGAGTATAATCAAGTGGTGCCGTCCAGTCTATATGCAGGCTTCACGATGCTTATGATGATCATTGGTAGCTATCTGTTTCCGTATTCAAACATTCTCGGCAAAAGTTTATGGGCAATTGGGCTAGGATTACATACAGTCCACCTAGTATTATTTGTTTACAAAAATGTTATCAAAAAGTTCGATATAAATACTTTTGTACCTAGTTGGTTTGTAACCCTTGCTGGAATCATGGTATCAACAGTTATTGGAGGGCCGATGAACGAGCCACTTGTAGGCAAAATCGTGGTATGCTATGGATTTATCCCAGCATTTATAATTTTGCCAATAATGATAGTGCGTCTTATAAAGTATCCAATAACCGATGGCCCGTTGTTTATGACAAAAGCAATACTAGCAGCACCATCAAGCCTATTTATTGTCAGTGCAATTAACGTCTTTGCCAATCCATGGCCAATATTAATATACACTATGTACATTGTGCTACTGGGAACTTTAGTATATATTTTGATCAATATTCCAAAATTTTTCTCGTTTGAGTTTCATCCTGGTTTTGCAGGGGTAACATTCCCGTTGGCAATAGCCTGTGTTGCGTCAAATAAGATGATTGGATTTTTAGCAGGGCAAGGCTTTGGTGACCTGAGTGCTGTAGTAAACGAAATCTTTGGCATACAAGTATATATCACAACAGCGATAGTGGCATTTGTACTATTTAAATTTACCATGATGATACCTATTCCTCATTTTAGAAGACTACATGGAAAATAAAAAGTTGCTCGTGAAATTAATAGAGTTATAGAGAGTTACTACCTATTAATTTTCGAGGGCATTATTCTATTGTATAGGTGGAATATTTTTTTCGTTGGCAATTCTTTCTTTGATTATTACTAAGTTGGCCGACTCAGTAGCACTACGAATGCGCGAGAGAAGAAGGTTAACAAGTTCTTGGGTTGTCTCAGAATAAGAGGCATAAGTGTAGCACATAGGAGGATGCATAAGACCACTAATATCAGAGCAATCATGCCCTATAATGCATATTTTATCTAAAAGATTGAGTTTGGATAATTCTGTCCATATGGTTATGGTTTGCCTATAAGAAAGGGCCACAAATGCAGTAATATCAGGATGTGTTGCTAGCAAAACCTTAATTTTCTGCGGATTTGTCATTGGCGCATTGGCTGCAAATACCAGCGACTGGTCAAATGGCAAATTTGCTTGTTCATATGCTTCTTTATAGCCGATAATGTCTGGGCTGATATCAATATTTTTAAAGCCAGCCAACATAGCTATTTTTCTGTGACCTTTCTTAAGCAACGCGGCTGTAGCTGTTCGCGAAATTGATAGCAAGTCAGGCATTACATGATCAAACTTCAAATTGGGGATGATGTGATCAAACTTATAGTCTAATAGCGTGTGTGAATATATTACAGTTGGCAAGGCGCTTTCCTTGATAATTGTATACACGTCCAAGTGATTGGTAAATGCTATTAGCCCGTCTACCCTATTGATCAAATGCGTTATGTGCTGCGTAAACGTAGCTTCATCAGTGCTATGTTCTAAAACAATCATGTGATATCCTTGTGTCTGCAATTCTCGTTCTAATAGGGACAGTAAATTCATTATAAAATGATTGGTGAATGCAGAAATTAAAACTCCAATATACATAAACTTTTTTGTCTTAAGAGCCTGCGCCGTGCTGTTAAATTTGTAATTTAGTTCTTTGATAGCCACATCGATTGCTTGCCTCTTCTCTTCTGATACATTGGCCTTTCCCGATAAATAATTAGATACAGTGCCTAGACCAACTCCTGCTTCCCTAGCCACATCTTTCATTGTAATGGCCATAATACCATTCCTTTCTGCAAATAGTTCAATTTTATATAAACACATGATTGACAAATTTGATGAATATAATACATCTAAATTAATTTTTTTGCTAAAAACTAGGGAAATCAAGGGTTATGAACTAATGTTTTTGAAACGTTTCGTATAATTTTAGTAATATATCGGTCTGTAATGTGTAAAATTGCATAAATTACCTATACATAAGCAATTCCTCATGCTATACTTGCCCAAAAACATGAAAGGTGGAATTTCTATGGATGAATTATTATCTCCAGCTATGGTGGATTTGATAAATGAAATAGAAGTAACTTTTGCTAATGCGCCAAAGTTGGTTAAGATGTTTAAACAATGCTATACCAATACGCTAAGTACCACTGTGACGTTATTGCCTGATAGAACAACCTATGTGATTACGGGCGATATTCCTGCTATGTGGCTGCGCGACTCTGCTTGTCAGTTGCGACCATACTATATTTTGGCGGCAAAAGATCTGAGCATCGCAGATACTATAGAGGGTTTAATTAGACGTCAGATGAAATGTATTTTGCTAGATCCATATGCCAATGCTTTTAATAAGTGTGACAACGGAAATTGCTATGCACAAGATGAGACTGAAATGAGTGGTTGGGTTTGGGAGCGCAAGTATGAGATCGATTCTTTGTGCTTTCCTATTCAGATGGCATATCTACTTTGGAAAAACACCGGGCGAACTTCGCATTTTGATAATATGTTTGTAGATACTGTAAATGTTATTATGGACACTTGGGTTGTAGAACAAAATCATGAAGAAAATTCACCTTATTCATTTATTCGTAGAAACAGTTATTTTACCGAAACCCTCTCGCGAGATGGCAAAGGAGCTCTTGTGAAACCAAATATAGGGCTCACCTGGTCGGGATTTAGACCTAGCGATGACGCGTGTCAGTATGGCTATCTCATTCCGTCGAACATGTTCGCTGCTGTGGTCCTTGGTTACGTCGCGGAGATAGCAGAAGTAATTTCAAACGATGCCCTGGGCGCGCGTGCCCTTTCATTGGCAGAGCAGATCAAAAACGGCATAGAAACATATGGAATAATTAACCATCACACCTTTGGCAAAGTTTATGCATATGAAGTGGATGGCTATGGTCAGTACAATCTAATGGATGATGCAAATGTGCCGAGCTTGCTATCGATTCCTTATTTAGGATATAGATCGTATGAAGATGAAGTCTATCAAAATACGAGAAAGATGATTCTTAGTGATGCGAATCCATATTTTTATAAGGGCTCTGCTGCCAAAGGCATTGGTAGTCCGCATACTCCGATAAATTATATTTGGCATATATCCTTGGCAATTCAGGGGTTGACAAATCCCTCTCGAGAGTATAAGAAAAAGATTCTCAGCATTCTTGCCACGACAGATGGAGAAACTAATATGATGCATGAAGGTTTCGATGTAAACAATCCTAAAAAATTTACCAGAGAGTGGTTTTCCTGGGCCAATGCTATGTTTTGCGAATTATTGCTAAGCTATGGCGGGTACAATATAATTACATCTTAGATAGCAGCAAAAAAGCCTCTTGAGATATAAAATATCAATGAGGCCTAATTGCTACGGTATAAAAATTTGTACGTCATGAGTTTTGCAGTAGGCTTGATATTCTTCGGGCAGAGGTTTGTCTGTGACGATCGCGGTCATTTCTTTAATATCAGCCAACTTATACAACGATTTTTTGTCAAACTTGCTATGGTCGGCAACCATAAAAACTTGTTCGGCAATGGAGAGCAAGATGCGATTATTCTCAACCTCCTCTATGGATGGGTGAGTTATTTGGTGATCTAAGTTGATTGCACTAACACCAAAAAAGCATTTATCAACACTAAAATTTTTGAGGTAGTCGTGAGAAATAGGAGTAAGAACCATTCCGGATTTGCCTCTAACTTTGCCGGCGGGAATATACACTTCCATTCCTGCTATCACAGAGGCTCGTGCAGCGATATTTATATTTGCTGTCACAATAGAAAGTGGAGCCTTTTCTTCCAAATAATGTAATATGCACTCCATAGTGGAGCCAGAATTCAATGCTATAACGTCGCCAGGTTGTATAAGGTCTGCGGCCACTCTTGCAATAGCGAGTTTCGCCTCGATATTAGCTTCTCGTTTTTTTAGAATAGTTTCCTCAACAATAGGTGATGAATGCGACTTTAAATAGGCTCCACCATATACAATTGAAATGTTAAAATCCAGTGCCAAAGCTTTGAGATCACGTCGAATAGTTTCTTTGCCCACTCCATAGTGTAATGCCAACTCTAATATATTTACCGAACCTTTTGTTTTTAGTGCGTCTAATATTTCTTGTCTGCGTGCAATAGAAAACATTTCGATCACTCCTTTTGTAACGCAATAGCCTATCTAATTATATAGCATCCAAATAGTAGGTTACTTTGCATTCCGCAAAAGCATCTTTGAGAATAGCATAAGCAGTGGGCTCAAATACCAAAATTTCTGCGGCGTTAGCCTCTTTTATATCGCGAATGGCGTCAGCCTTGATTGCCTCAACGATTGCTGGTGCCGTACCATACAAAGTATACTCTGCTGCAATTGGCTTTTGCCACATGGTAATTTTATTCGCTCGAGCATTGCCTTCGAGTAGTGGAATAAATTCTTGAGAGGTTCGCACCTGAACGTTTGTTTCGGCAGGTGTTAAGTTGTTGATTAATTCCGAGTTCATAAGGTAACGCGTATTAAAGCTACCTGCATATACATAGGTTCTGGCTGAAAGATCAATCGCATCTATTATCTCTGGCAAATATACTACTTCAAAATTAGGCTCGATGCCAACTTTTTTAACGAATGTTCGTAACATATATGCCGTCTGTGCGGAGAGTACCAAAACCTTTGCAACATTCAAAGAATTATATTTATCAACAAGCGCCTGAAGATGGATCGTACCGAGATCCACAAGTCCGTATGCGAAATAATCAAATCCAATTGCCTCCGTCTCTGCTTTGTTGGCAAATGCCAATCCAGTTTTATTACAATAATTGGCAAAAGAGGTTGCTGCACTAGCGACAGAAGCGGTGTTTGCATCTAGCAAGATTGCAGTATCAGAAGTTGTATCTACCGGGAGATCCCAAGGTATAAAAGTTGGCAGCGGAGTTGCAGTAAACGCGGCTGTTGCCGGAGATTTATAGCCCTTTTCGAGTAGCATGGCCCTTGCCAAAATAGTAACGTCGGTACAGTTTTCTGGGCACTCACCAAAATTTTGCCATCGCTCGCCTTGCCTAGATAAAATACTGGTAAATATGATTTCTCCAGCATAATCAGAAAGCGGCATCTCATCTTTAAAAATAGCTCGTGCAATTTGTAGCATACGAGATGGATACTGATGCATCATGCGAGTTGCCCTAAACTCAGGAGAGTAACAAACAGCCTGATCCATGTGAATAACCTGCTGATTGAGTTCTTGCGTATAATTTTCTAATTTAAAGTTTCTCATAATCCAAGCACTCCTTTATTAACTAATCCTTTGGGATCAAGGGCATCCTTAATCGCCTGCATAACTTCGATACCAGTTTCGCCGTGTTCACCAACGAGATATTTAGCCTTCGCCTTGCCGCTTCCATGGTGGTGCGAAACATTTCCTCCATATTTGAGACTGGTAGAAATGGCAACTTCCAAGCATTGCTCATATCGCTTGGCACCCTCAAAGTCGTCGCCACCTGTTTCGGCATGAAAAATAACATAAACACTCGCACCTGCGTGATAAACATGAGAGAAGTGACAGTCGATACCAGTACAAAGAGGTTCTAGAGCCTTGCGCATCTCTCGCCATACATTAACGATGCAGTCCCAAGGAGCCGCAACCTCTATGGCATCTGCAGTTCCTCCGCGCATAGCATCGTGGTCGAGCATCTTCTTGGTGGAAAATCTAGAGTGAAACCAGTGCTCTCCGGCTTCGGTTCCCTTGCTAATTCCTCCATGTGCCAAGCAATATTCAGCAACCAATTCTCTTTCCAAATCCACTTGTTTTGCAAGCCCCTCATATCCTACAATTAAAATCACATATCCCTTTTCGTAATTAAACTTTTCGATGCGCGGAATTGCTTCTTCTTCATCATAAAGTCGAATAACAGCCGGGCGGACGTTGTTCTGGATAAAGAGTCTAATCGCTGTTAGCGCAGAAACTGTATCAGCAAAAGTAAAGGCTTCGAAATATCTTTTTTCTGCAACAGGATATATTTTTAATTCTGCCGCAGTAACGATTCCATAAACGCCTTCAGCTCCCAAAAACAGCTGATCGAGTTCGGGGCCTGTAGATGCTTTTGGAGTTGTGTGGCTGGTATATATATGTCCATTAGGGAGAACCACTTCGAGCGCATGGATCATATCATCCATTTTTCCATATTTGGTAGAAAACGTACCTATTGCTCTAGTAGAAACCATTCCTCCGAGCACCGCACTTTGGAAAGACTGTGGATATTGCCCACAAGTAAAGCCTCTCTCGTTTAGCAAATTCTCAAAATCGGCACCGGTCAGTCCGGCACCTCCGCGAGCCGTTCCGTTAATCTCGTTAATTTTGAAGTCACGCAACCTTTTTATATCAATCATAACTTCTTCGTTTTCGGCGATACTTCCGCCAACAATTCCAGAGCCACCTCCAAAAGGAATAATTCCGATTTCAAATTGTTCAGAGAGCGTCACAATAGCTGCAACCTCGGCAGTATTATTAGGCATTAATATTGCAGACGGAAGATAAGGGTACGGCCCTTGCAGCAACCACTTATATTCTAGTGGATAGCATCCATGGGCATATACTAGCCTATCCTCCATTCGTTCTAATATTGTTACATCGGGTAGATCTTTTCGTATTTGGTCCAAAAACGGACGCACATTTTCTTTTCTCATTATAACAATCCTTTCTATGGGCTTATCTCTCAGCCTTCGTTGCGTTGAATCATATTTAAGCAGCGGCGGACGCGGTCGGTCCAAATTTTATATCTATCTTCTCTATCTGCAGAAGACATGTCGGGTACAAATATTTTGTCCACTGCCATTGCGTTTTGCAAATCCGCTTCGGTCCAAAATCCTGTATATAACCCTGCCATTTGTGCAGCACCAAGCGCTGTTGCTTCAACAGAGGCCGGGCGCAATACTTCCACATCTAGCATGTCTGCCATTCTCTGGGCAACGAAGTTATTTTTTGAAAGGCCGCCGTCGATGCGAATTTGATTAAGTTTAACTTTGGATTCGAGTTCGATTGCATTCAAAATATCTTTCATACGATAGACGATGCCTTCTAGGGTAGCGCGAACAATATGCGCTGTTGTAGTACCTCGGGTAATGCCAAACAATGTTCCGCGGGCCGAAGAGTCGTGAAACGGAGCGGATAATCCGGATAATGCTGGAACAAAGATTACGCCATTGGAGTTTTCCACACTGTTGGCCATCGTTTCGCTCTGGGCAGCGTCTTCTATAACTTCGATACCGTCTCGTAGCCATTGTACTGCAGAACCAGTAACTGATTCGTAGCCCTCGAGGGCATAAGTGATTTTATCGCCTATTTTCCATGCAATCAAGGTGTTTAAACCTTCGTTTGAAAAAATTAATTTGCTGCCAATATTGATATCGAGAAATGACCCCGTGCCATTTGTAATTTTTGCGCTCCCCGCGTTGCGACACCCTTGTGCAAACAGAGCAGCGTGCTGGTCGGCAATGGCGCCGTTTATAGGAATCGGTATGCCAAACAAATTTGGGTATGTGCAACCATAATCTCCAGAATCGTTTACGACTGTTGGATATATAGAAACGGGAACGCCCAGATAATCTAAAAATTCGGTATACCATTCATCGTTTATGAGGTCGTAGCTGCCGGTTACAGAAGCATTGGAGTAGCTGATAGCATGTGTTTGGCGACCGGTTAAATTCCAAATCAGCCAAGTGTCGATCGTACCCATTAACGCATCGCCCCGAGCTATTGCTTCGCTAATTGCAGGAACATTTTCGATATACCATTTCATCATCATCGATGTATACACAGGTGCAAGTGTCCATCCGGTGTGAGTTCTGGCTTTTTCACCCCATTCCGTTTCGTTAATTTTTTGACATTCTTCGGTGGTTCTAACATCTTGCCAAACTATAGCATTATAAAACGGTTGCCCGGTAATCTTGTTCCAAACAACGCATGTTGCACGCTGAGTGGTGATGCCAATAGACTCGATTTCCTCTGCAGGAATGCTGGCACTTTCCATTGCCTGTCTACACACCTGTATTGTCTTTTCGTAGATTTCCATCGCGTCATGCTCAACTTTGTCTTCTGCAGGAGTATACTGAGTAAATTCCATATAACTTTGAGATACGATTGCAAAACGTTTGTCAAAAATTAAAGCGCGAGTGCCGGTGGTGCCTTCATCAATCACTAAAATATACTTTTTCATAGTTTTCAACCCCTTCTATAAAACGGATACGGTCTTTGCGGAGATGATATCAACTCCTGTATCTGCTATATTTTTGACGATGAGATCGCCCTCCTTAACAGGTGCCGTCAATTTTAGTTTATACAAAATGTCTAGGCATTTTCGAAGCTGATTTTTTGGCAACGCAGCACTGCTAATGACAGGCAACAGCGGATGAGTACTGTTTTTTATCGCAACTGTTGTAGTTAGCATTCGCACTGGATTAGTGTATTCGTTTTTAGCATAGGTTTCGCCGCGTTTGCATGTGTTTCCTGCAACAGATAGCTCGCCGGCAGTATCGGTTAAGGTTAAGTCGCAACTTAGCGGGCACACTATACAAATGTATTCTTTCATATTATGCTCCTTTCGGGGGTTTTATATAGATACTACATTTACTTTTAAATCGCCAGATGCTATTGCGTTTGGAGGCAAATCAACTGCTATCATTTCGGGCGGTGTCGCAAATCTCTCGCGCTTAGAAACGATAATTTTATCGCCACACACAACTTGAACATCAACTTTCTTCATAGTTTTTCGCACCCGTAAATACAATTTTGCGTGGTCATCGCTAGCTACCAAGTTTTGCGGAAATACAAATGATACGTTATCTCCTGCAATAATTTTAAAGCTCGGCATTACAGCTCGCTCTCCACGTAAGTATTTAACAGCTCCCATGGCGGCCACTTCACCGGTCAGCGATACATAATCTACTAAATCGAATACAGCACCGACATTTCCCGCAACGAAAATCCCTTCTGCAGAACTCATCATCGTAGTATCTACAATTGGTCCTTTTGTAATAGGATCGAGCGCTATTCCAGCATTGCGACTCAATTCGTTTTCGGGAATTAGCCCCACAGATAATACTAGCAGATCGCAAGGTATATATCGCTCGGTTGATGTGATTGGAGTACGCGTTTCATCAACAGCTGCAACAGTGACTCCTTCAACTCGTGATTTTCCATGAACTGCAGTGACCGTTGTCGCAAGATGGAGGGGGATCTCATAATCATCTAAGCACTGGGCTTTGTTGCGTCTAAGTCCACCAAGATTTGGCATAACCTCATATACTCCTTCAACTTCTATGCCCTCCAGAGTCATTCGCCTCGCCATAATCAGGCCGATATCTCCAGAACCCAAGATTACCGCCTTGCTACCTGGTTTGTAGCCTTCCATATTTATATATCGTTGAACAGCACCAGCGGTCATAACTCCTGCAGGACGCGTACCCAAAATTCGTACTTGTGGACGAGTTCTCTCGCGGCATCCCATGGCCAGAACGACAGCTTTTGCTTGAATCTGAATCAATCCGTGATTTGAACTTACCGCAACAATTTGTTTATCTGCTGTAAGTTCGAGTACCATCGTGTTACAATAGACTGGAATATTATATTCATGAACCAAATCAATAAATTTTTGCGCATAGGCACTTCCGCTAAGTTGCGTCCCAAATCTATGCAACCCAAATCCATCGTGAATACATTGCTGTAAAATTCCGCCAAGCTCAACGTCGCGTTCCAATATTAATATATCACGAAGTCCCAATTCATAAGCTTTAATAGCAGCAGCCAATCCAGCTGGCCCGCCTCCTATAATTACTAACTCTACTTCTTTCATAGCAACCTCCCGCCTAGCTTCTAGTTTTTTCGAACAAAATTTTGGATGCGCCACCCTTTAAAGTAACTTCGAGTGGTGAAATGTTTAGCTCTCTTGCCAAGATTTCTAACACTCTGCTACCACAGAATCCACTTTGGCATCTGCCCATACCGGCACGTGTGCGGCGCTTTATAGCATCGACAGTAGTGGCAGGAACAAGGCCGTGTATAGCATTAACTATTTCGGCTTCTGTAACGCTTTCGCATCTGCAAATAATTCGACCATACGCACTGTCTTCTGCAATTAACGAAGCTCTCTCCTCGGTCGAACATTCTCGAAAAGCTTTTGTAAACTTGTGGTATGGACTATAGTCTGGATTTAGAGCTACATTGCCAAGCTGTGCTAATGTGAGATTTACCACTTCTTCTGCAATGGCCGGTGCCGATGCCAAGCCTGGAGACTGGATGCCGGCAACATGAATAAACCCCTTGATGCGTTTGGAAGATTCAACAATAAAATCTTCGCTAAACGTCGCAGCTCTGTTGCCACTAAAATATGTGATCAAAGTATCAGCAGAAATATTTTTGGTAAGTTCCAAACCTTTGTTCAATATAAAATACAAGTCATCGCTGTCTACACCCAAATCTTCTTTATCGGGAACTTCTTTTGCAGAAGGGCCTAAAAGAAGTGTTCCTTCGGGAGTCTCTTGAGGGCCGCCACCTTTGGTGTAATTGCTTGGAGCCTTTCCAGCAAATGTATGCAATTTTCCTTTATTTTCCTTGTCGAGAATAGCGATGGTGCCGCGTCTAGGGTGAATGGTATAAAACTCGTCTCCTGCCATTCGAGCAACTTCATCTGCATAAAGTCCGGCACAATTGATTATCACTCGAGCTTCGATAATCCCTTCATTTGTAACTGCAGACAAAATATCATCTTCTGTTAAGATGTCAAAAACCTCGGTATTCAGCCAAAACTGTGCGTTATTTTCGATAGCATTCTCGGCAAGAGCCAGGGTCACCTCATATGGCTCAACGTAACCAGCAGTGGGAGTCCAAAGCGCTCCAATAATTTCGTCACTCAAATTTGGCTCAATTTCTCTAGCACGTTCGCCACTAATAATTTCAATGCCTGGCACGCCATTTGTTACGCCGTTTTGAAACAACTCTTCTATTACTTGCATATCATCGGCATTGAAGCCACAAACAAACGAACCGGTGCGATTAAAATGGAAATCTAATTCTGCGGCCCACTTGCTATAGAGCGCATTTCCCTTAACTCCAAACTTTGCTTTTAGGCTATTTGGTTTAGTGTCGTATCCCGAATGAATCATGCCGTTGTTGGCTTTGGTGGTGCCTTCGGAAATGTCAGAAGCTTTCTCGACAACAAGAATAGAAATGTCGTATTTGCTGAGTTCTCTAGCAGCAGCACAGCCTGTCACACCTGCACCAACTATAAGCACGTCGACACTTTTGGCAACGCCTTTTGCTATATAAGGAGCAGTATCGACAGACTCTTTGCATACATCTTCGGGAGTTTTAATATGGCTTAGAACATTTTTAACTGCAGGAAGTTTAGCGGCCTTGTGGCATAAGTCTATCATTTCTTGCCAGCTACCTAAAGTTCCAGTTAAGTGTAGCGTATCATCTTCTAATGTATAAGAAACACTTTTGGGTAAAAAATCTATGGTCACTTAATCACAACCTCTCAACTTTATGTTTACTTTATGTTTACTTTATATTCATGTTATATCAACATTATATTAATATGTTTTGGTAATGTCAAGTCAAACGTTGAGTTTTTATATTTTGAAACATAAATTTGTACATTGTCAATAAATTGATGCCATATTGTTTGTATATAATTTTGGTAGTCGAGAAGCCGATTGCGTGCCCTCAACTACCAACGGTGATTAGTCGTTGATTATAAAAACGACTTCTTGAGACTGGCCATTTTCCAAATTAAAAGTTAGTGTAAAATTTTTAACCCCAGACGGAATGCCAATATATATTGGTTGCGCATAAGCAGCAGTTGCTTGGGTTTCTGCTGAAGCCGCAACAGTAGCCGGTATTAAAGTATGTAAAGTAGCCGATGCAACTTCTTCTCCAGAGAAAAATGCAACTTCAAAATCAATCCAGCCATCCAAATCTGCTTCGTATTCAACTTCAAGGTAATCGGCTATTTCTACTGTAGAAGAAATTCCCTCAGTATCAGTTAAAAACTCCTGTACAAATAATTGGGTTTGTGCAAGGGCATCTGCGATACCGGTGACCTCATCCAAGGCAAAGTCCAATTTTTGAAATTCTGCTACTAGCAAAGCTAAAATTTCCTCATCGGGCGATGCGATATATTCGGCAGCTCTAATTGGTGTAACGCAAGGATTGGTTGTGAGAACGGTTTCCTCATCGATAAGCGTGATAATATAGGTATATTGCCCGTCGGCACCTGTCGGATGATATTTAGTTCCTGCAGAGGCTTTTTGAAAATCAATATCGGTAACAATAATTTCGATATCATCATATGGCTCAATAATATTGCTCAAATATCCAGCAACGGCTGCGTGGGCAGTTTCTATATCAATAGCTTCGAGCTGAGTTAAAATTATGTTAATTTCTTCTATAATAAACATTAGCGTTTCGATTGCTGTTGATGCGACGACAGTTTGACTGGGCGGAATAATTCCAGTATCTGGGGCTTTAGTATTAGAGTATACTGCTATTCCGGTGGAAAGAATGGAACCAGCAACAAAGGGTACGGCGATTTTTTTGTTCAATCTCATATGCGAGTCACTCCTTTTAATAGTCTACATATTAAATGATATTCTCTAGACCAAAAAGTGTGCCAATTTGATAGTAGCAACAGCGGAGGATTTAAAAGCCACTGCTGCTATAAAGATTTACTGAGTTATGATAGAAATTGGAGCGGTTTTCTTTGCGAGTGTGTCGTGGTTTAGACTAATAGTGAGAGTGTTTGGTGCCCACGTTACAGTTGCATGTAAATAGTCTCTCAAGAAATATACGGGAACCATTATGGTATCGTTAACCTTCTCGACCGGAGCGGCTAATTGCTGTAAAACTCCATTGACGAACGCTATATTTTTACCGATTTCTAGCTGAGCTTTAGTTTTTCCTTGCGTAATTGTTAGTTGCGTATCCGAATCAAATATTATGGAGAGCTTGAGCGCACCGGCAACGTCTTGGAGAGGTACAAGCATGGTGCCATTAAGCAAGTATGGTTCTGCAGAAGGCACTATTTTTGCTGTATCAATAAACAAATTTAGAGGCTTATTGGGGTCGTCAGTGCCAAAGAGCGCTTCTAGTTGCCCTCGTACATTGCCAGTATTTTTTCTAATGATATCGCTGATCGCAAAGAATACGCTTCCTTTGATTTCTGGGTATAGATCATTGAGAAGAATTTGGGTGGTGATCTCCTCCGCCACGGCATCTTTGTATATCCCTTGCCCAATATACAAATCAACATTGGTATTTTTGACCTCCTCAGCCCACCACTTAACTAGCACTTCGTAGCTAGCGACGGGATTGTCTATTTCCCAATAAATTTGAGGAACTACATAATCAATCCATTCGTTTTGGATCCAGGCTCTTGTGTCTGCATATACGGCGTAATACGAATTCCAGCCTGCAGAGGTTTCGGATCCTGTAATATCTGTAATAGAGTCTTTCCAAATCCCAATGGGGCTGATTCCAAACTCGACATTCGGCTTGATCTGTTTGATTGCAGTGTGAATGCGTTTAACCATATCGTTTACATGGTTGCGTCGGGTAGTTGCAGTTTTGCCGTTGCCATCTTCACCTGCAGGTAATGGATACCAAGCGGGGTAAAAGTAATCGTCCATGTGAATGCCATCGACAGAATAATTTGTTACAATTTCTTTTACAGTTTCTTCGATATGCGATTTTACTTCATCGAGTTCTGGGTTGTAGTATAACGCATTTTTGTGAGTGATCAACATATCGGGATTTAATCTTGCGGGATGCGTTGCGACCAAAGTGTCTATCCCCTTGCCTGCGGTAGTGACGCGATACGGATTAATCCAGGCATGAAGTTTCATACCCCGCTTATGTGTCTGATCTATCATAAACGCAAGCGGGTCATATCCGGGATCTTGCCCTTGGGTACCCGTAAGTATTGCTGCCCATGGGTTTATCGCAGATTTGTATAATGCGTCAGCGCTGGGGCGAACCTGAACCATAACAGTGTTAAATCCAATTTCTTGAAGCTCATCTAAATATGAGATAAACTCAGCTTGTTGCGCTGCGGGGTTATTTCGATTTATAGAATTATACGGAAAATCTAATCCCCAAATACTGGAAATCCACACGGCTCTTACCTCTTCGTTCTGTGGACGCAATGGCGTTATCGGATTCTTCTTGTTGAGCGAATTTTTGTTCGGAATAAATTTCATACTGGGCAGCTCTTTGGGTACCAACAGCAATATCACTGCGGCCGTCACTATAGACCCGCCTAAAATCCAAGCTATAAATTTTTTGTTCATAGAAAAGTTCCTTTCTGCTCTATTCATTATGTTGTATTAAAACTGTTATGTCACCGATCAAAAAAATAATTCCCTAATTGATCGGTTAGAGAATTATGCGCTACATTCTATCATTTAGCAAATTTAGCATTTTTTGCAAGCTCGAGTAGTTGCGGACTTATATGGCAATGTCCACCAGGATTTTTTTCAAGATATTTTTGGTGATATTCTTCTGCCAAATAATAATTTTGTAGGGGCAAGTTTTCGACTACCACTGGGGTAGCGTACTTGTCTTGTAATTCTGCTAAGGCAGCTGCAACGACTGGCTCATCGGCTGGATCGACATAGTATACCCCTGTTCTATATTGCGTTCCCTCGTCGTTGCCCTGTTTATTAAGGCTGGTTGGGTCTATTGCGGCAAAGAAAGTTTGTAGCAAAAATTCGAGATCGATTTTATCTGGATCATACTCTACTTCTACCGCTTCGACAAACCCAGTCGCGTCTGTACAAACTTCTTTATATGTTGGAGATTCAACGTTACCATTGGCGAATCCCACGGTAGTTGCTGTTACACCGTCAATAAAGTTTAGAAATTTTTCGAGTCCCCAAAAGCAGCCTCCAGCGAGATAAATTTTTTTCATAATTGCCTCCTATTTATATATACTTAATGATAAATATTAGTCAATTTTTTGTTTTTTATACGTAAATTTTTAAAATTTTCCAAAAGTTTTTGGAAATAACTTATTAATTCTTTGGGTATAATATAGGCATTAACTATTTTGAAAAGGAGATAATAAATATGAACTCTATGGAAAGAATTGTTGCGACATTGGAACATAAAAAAGCAGACCGTGTACCAGTTTATCCATTGGTAAATAGTGTATCGCGGCAGACTTTGGGAATTAATTATGAAGAGTGGACCAAAGATTGGAAAAAATGTGCAGATGCTATTATAAAAACTACCGAAGAACTAGATCTAGATTGCATTAGTACATTGGTGGATTTATCTGTAGAAGCGGCAGATTTTGGCCAAGAATTACTGTATTTTGAAGATAAGGCTGCTTGCCCAAATCATAATAATAGATTGCTCCAAGATGTTGAAGATTACGCAACACTTAAGGCTGTGGATCCGCGCAAAACTCCTAGAATGAGTGAGCATATCGAGATGGCAAAGTATTTGGTTGAGCAAAAGGGCAAGGATGTTCCGATTGTAGGATTTGTCTTTGGTCCGCTCGGAATACTGAGTATGTTGCGTGGGCAAGAAGATTTGTTTATAGAGTTGATAACCGATTCAGAAGAAATTCATCCCGCATTAATTGAGATCACCAAAACGCTCAAGGAATTTTGTGGCGCACTCATTGATGTTGGCGTAAATGCTATTATGTTTGACACGCTTTATGCTTCTGCATCTATTATGAGCGAGGCTATGTGGGAAGAGTTTGAAGGTGGGTATATTCAAGAACTTTCAGAATACGTTAGAAGCCGAGGCTGCTTAGTGATGTTGCATAACTGCGGGCAGAGTGCTTATTTCGAAGCGCAAATTAATCGAATGCACCCAGCGTTAATTTCATTTTTGCACATTCCTTTTGGATGCTCATCTTACGAAGAAACAAAAGAGAAATTTGGTGACCAAGTCGTGCTGATGGGTGCAATTGATCCGGGATGGCTTATGACCGCAACCGATGAGCAAGTTTGTGAAAAATCTAAAGAAATGATCGATATATTTGGCAAGGATGGTGGCTTTGTATTGGCTACTGGATGCGAATATCCGGCGTGCCTTAATTTTGATAAAGCAAAAGCGATGGTAGAGACAGCAAAAACGTATGGTAAATATTAAAAAATAGAATATCAAAGTAATATTTTGTAGGAGGATGTTATGGATGTATTAGAATTGAAAGAACGCTTGTTAGAAATCGATAAGGTTATTGCAGCTGGAGATCATAAGGATAACTGGAGAAGTCTTATAAAGCACAAAGTACCAGATTGGTATAGAGATGCAAAATTTGGAATATTTATCCATTGGGGAGTTTATGCTGTTCCTGCGTTTAAAAATGAATGGTATCCGAATTTTATGTATCGCAATTTTGGAGGTGCCAGCGGCGTCTATGCGCACCATAGAGAAGTGTATGGTAAAGATTTTGAGTATCGTGATTTTGTACCAATGTTTAAGGCCGAAAAATTTAATGCCGATGAATGGGCAGAGTTATTTAAACAAGCGGGAGCAAAGTTTGTAATGCCTGTTGCCGAGCATTGTGATGGATTTCAGATGTATGACAGTGAGCTTTCAGATTGGTGTGCCAGCAAGAAGGGACCAATGAAGGATACTCTTGGCTTGCTAAAGAGTGCGGTAGAGAAACGGGATATGACCTTGTGTGCGTCGTCGCATCGAATGGAGCACTACTGGTTTATGGGCTGGATGCGCGAAATGGAAGAAAATCCTGTTACCACTGAGTTTCCGTATGGCGATATGTATTGGCCTTCCCACAAAGATTTGTTTGACTTAGATGATGGTGAACAAACTCGTACGCACGGTGCGGTAAATTTGGTGAATATGGATGAGCTATTCATGCAAGACTGGTTGGTTAGATGTTGCGAAATAGTAGATAAGTATCAGCCGAAAATAATGTATTTCGATTGGTGGATACAAGTGGCACCGATGAAGCCGTATCTCAAGAAATTTGCTGCATACTATTATAACAGAGCAAATGAGTGGGGAGAAGAAGTTACGATCAACTATAAAAACGATGCCTTTGCACATACTTCTGCTGTAAAAGATATCGAACGAGGTCAGCTTAGCGGAATCTCGCCATACTTTTGGCAAAACGATACGTCTGTTGCGCGAAATTCGTGGTGTTATACAGTGGGCAATGAATACAAACCACCTAGCGAAGTCATTGCCACTCTGGTAGATGTTGTCGCAAAGAACGGCTCATTGCTTCTTAATATTGGACCTAAGGCAGACGGAACAATTCCAGACGAAGACGCGCATATCCTTCGAGAGGTTGGAAAGTGGCTTGCAGTTAATGGGGAAGCTATTTATGGTTCGTATCCTTGGAGAAAGTTTGGTGAAGGACCGACCGTAACAGAAGAAGGACATTTTAGTGACATGAAATATAAAGGCTACACAACATCCGATTTCCGTTTTACGTGTAATGATACGAATATGTATATTTTTGCCATGAAATGGCCTGCAGATGGAATAGTTCAGATCAAAACTCTTGGTGCAGTACAAAGAGGCAACCAGTTTAATGCTGTTATCAAGAATGTTTCGATTTTGGGTCAGGATGAATGTTCGTATAGATTGTGCGATGAGCATCTAACAGTTATTGGTCCAAAAATTAAAACTGATTCTCCGGTAGTAATTAAATTAGAACTCGATTAAGCCTTGAAATTTTAACAAAACCTCCTATACTTATTCAGGTAATCTAATTTGAATAAACTGGAGGTTTTTTTTATGAAAGAAAAAGTTGTATTAGCATTTTCGGGTGGATTAGACACATCAGTTATTGTTCCGTGGCTTCGAGAAAACTACGATTATGATGTTATCGCCGTATGTATTAATGTAGGTCAGGACAAAGAACTTACTGGGCTTGAAGACAGAGCAAAAGCAATGGGTGTCGCAAAGTTGTATATAGAAGACGTAAAGGAAGAATTTGCCAAAGATTACATTTTTCCTATGCTAAAATCCGGAGCCATATATGAGTCTCGTTATTATCTAGGCACATCTATCGCGCGACCACTAATAGCAAAAGTGTTAGTTGAGATTGCTATCAAAGAAAATGCTGTTGCTATCTGTCATGGTTGTACAGGCAAAGGAAATGATCAGGTGCGCTTCGAACTTGCTATAAAATCGCTGGCTCCGCATATACAAATCATTGCTCCATGGCGAATTTGGGATATTACTTCACGCGATCAGGAAATCGAGTATTTGCAACAAAGAAATCTGCCAGTGCCCATGAAAAAAGAGGAAAGCTATAGTCGTGATCTAAATCTATGGCATATTTCGCATGAGGGATTGGATTTAGAAAACCCTGAGAATGCGCCAAATTATGATACCCTCTTAAAGTTGGGAACTTATCCTGAAAAAGCTCCAGAAAATGCAGAGACGATTACGATTACCTTCGAAAAAGGTGAGCCTACGCATCTAAACGACCAAGCTTTGTCTCCTGCCAAACTTATAGAAGAGCTTAATAAACTTGGCGGAAAGCATGGTATTGGAATCGAGGATATCGTAGAAAATAGAGTGGTTGGCATGAAGTCTAGAGGCGTATATGAAACTCCGGGAGGCAAGATTTTGTATTATGCGCATGAGATGATAGAGCATCTAACGCTAGATCGTGAAACTTATCAGTATAAGCAGCAGGTGGCGCTTGAATATTCACGGTTGATATATGATGGAAAATGGTTTACACCGCTTCGTGACGCCCTCGCTGCTTTTGTAGATAGCACCCAAAGGTTTGTGTCCGGAAAAGTGACTTTAAAACTATATAAAGGAAATATTATTTCTCAGGGTGCAGCATCTAAGTATTCGTTATATAGCGAAGATTTAGCAAGCTTTACAACCGGAGACTTATATAATCATCACGATGCCGATGGATTTATTACGCTATTTGGGTTGCCATCAAAAGTACGTGCGTTAATGCATCAAAAGAATGAGGGCAAATAGATGAAACTATGGGATGGAAGGTTTACAAAGCCGACGGATTCTATGACCGACCATTTTAATTCGTCGCTATCGTTTGATTATCGAATGTATCAGCAAGATATCGCCGGGAGCATAGCTCATGTGAAGATGCTGGGCAAGCAGGGGATCATTACGCCTCAAGAGAGTGAGCAGATACAACAAGGGCTGGAGAAGCTACTACTTGACATAAAGATGGGAAAAGTAAGTCTTGCGCAAAAGAGCGAAGATATTCATATGCTACTGGAGACGTTGCTAACCGAGCGCATTGGTGATGTGGGCAAAAAGCTGCATACTGGGCGCAGTCGCAATGATCAAGTGGCGGTGGATATGAGGTTGTATCTAAAAGACGAAATTCTGGAAATAAAGCAACTGATTTTGGATCTGCTGCAAACAATTTATGATATGGCAAAACAGCATAAGGACACGTTTATGCCGGGGTATACGCATTTGCAACGGGCTCAGCCGATTTCGTTTGCGCATCATTTGTTAGCTTATTTTGAAATGTTTAAGCGAGATTATAAGCGCTTTGAATTTGCACGTGAGATGGCAGACTCTATGCCGCTTGGATCTGGCGCATTAGCAACTACGACGTATCCATTAGATAGAAATTATACCGCGCAGTTGCTAGGTTTTAAGGAAGTTTGTCAAAACAGTTTAGACGGTGTATCGGACAGAGATTTTTGCTTAGACTTTTTGTATGCCTGTGCCAATATGGCAATGCACCTGAGTCGATTTAGCGAAGAGCTAATAATCTTTAATTCGCATGAGTTTAAATTTATTGAGTTGGATGACGCCTATAGTACAGGAAGCTCGATTATGCCACAAAAGAAAAATCCTGATATTGCGGAGTTAGTAAGAGGCAAAAGTGGTCGTGTGTATGGAAATCTTGTCGCATTGCTAACTACATTAAAAGGGCTTCCGTTGGCGTATAATAAGGATATGCAAGAGGATAAGGAAGCCGTGTTTGATAGTCTCGATACTGTTAAGATGGCTTTGCCTATTTTTACAAAAATGCTAAGCACCATCACAGTAAACAAGGATCAGATGTATGACGCAGCGGCAGGCGGCTTTACCAACGCAACAGATGCTGCAGATTATTTGGTGAAGAAAGGTGTCGCTTTTAGAGATGCGCATCATATCATCGGAAAATTGGTGTTGATTTGTACAAACAGCGGATACACATTGGAGACGTTGCCTCTGTCAGAATATCAAAAAATATCAGAAATATTTGATAACGATATCTACGATGCCATTGCAATAAAAACTTGTGTATTAGACAGAAACGTGCTTGGTGGGCCGGCACCAGAGGCAGTTTCAACGCATCTTAAATTAGCTTGCGAAATGCTTGCAACAGAAAGAGGTATTTCACCAGTTGAAAATTAGTTAAAGTTTAATAAATATGTATAGCGTACGCAAAGATTCTCCTAAGATGATCTAATTATATTTGGTTACTTTTGGGAGAATTGCTAAAATTTGAGATCTAAACAATATGATTGTAACGCACTTTTTATGAAAATATAATATTGGTTACATATTATTAATAATTATATTGCAACTATGCATGTTTTATATTATAATAAAAAAGCATGTCAATCTATATAATTCTTTTAAAAGGAGGGGCTTATGAATTCAGCATTTTTTACACAATTTTTAATGATCAGTCAATATCAGACATTAATATTTATTGTTGCGCTAATTGCTTTATTTGTAGTAATGAATCAACTTCAAAAGAAAAAAATTAGTTTTTCTAAACGAATGTTGATTAGCACTGGTCTAGGTTTATTGCTTGGGATAGGCATTCAGGCAATGTCAGGCTTTAGTGATGCGCCAATGGAAGTAACCTTTGTTGCAGAAACTACAAAATGGTATAGCCTATTTGGCGATGGATTTATGGACTTAATTAGAATGTTAGTTATTCCGTTAATCGTGGTTTCTATCATTCATGTAATCATCAATATGAAAGAAGGTATTCAGCTTGGTAAATTAGTAAGAACAACGTTAATAGTAACAACGATAATGGTTGCTATTTCTGTAGTGTTAGGGCTAGTTGTTGGAGTTGCCTTTGGTTTGGGTGGTGGCGCAGTAGCAGAAGGTACTGCAAAAATGAGATCAGTTACAAATGTTGTGGATATGCTATTAGATTTATTACCTGCAAATCCAATCGAAGCAATGGCGGAAACAAATATAATCGCATTGGTTATCTTTTCGGCGTTCTTTGGGCTTGGGGCTAAGCGAATGTCCAAAAAATATATGGATGTTGTAAAGCCGTTTTTTGATTTAATAAATGCATTACACAAAATTATAATGAGTATTGCGATGACCGTTATTAGATGGATGCCTTATGCGGTTATAGCGTTGCTGGCAAAAACTATTGCTCAAAGAGGTTTGGCAAGTATTTTAGAAGTTGGAATGTTTATCATAGCGCTCTACATAGCTGTCGCTATAATGTTTTGTATTCAGTTGGTAGTATTGGCTATTATGGGTATAAATCCAAAAGCGTATGTAAAGAAAGGTTTGTCAGTAATCATCTTAGCGTTTACATCTAGGTCTAGCGTAGGATGTTTGCCTATGACAGTGGAAACACTCACAAAGCAAATGGGCGTCAACGATGGAACGGCCAGTTTTGTTGCAGGGTTTGGAACTACTGCAGGCATGCAAGGGTGCGCGGGTATTTTCCCTGCTATGTTGCTAGTATATATAGCGAATCTAAATGGAATCGCTCTTGATCTAAACTTTATCATGATGAGTATTATTGTTGTGACGTTAGGATCATTTGGAATTGCGGGAATTCCTGGTACATCTACCATGGCTGCCTCGGTTGCGCTCTCTGGAACAGGCTTGGGACATTTATTCCCAATGGTTAGCCCGATCATTGCTGTTGATCCTCTTATTGACATGGCAAGAACTGCTTTGAATGTTTCTGGTGCAATGGTAAATGCTATTATTGTAGATAAAACTATGGGTCAAATAAATATGGAAACATATAACAATATGGATTTAAAAAAAGTTGTTGAAGAAGTGGCCTAAAAAGGAGAATTGAATATGAAAATAGTTATAATTGGCGGAATTGCTGCCGGGATGAGTGCGGCGGCTAAGTTTAGAAGATTAGATAAAGAGTCTGAAGTTGTAGTATATGAAAAATCAAGCTACGTATCATTTGGGGCTTGTGGATTGCCATATTTTGTGGGAGATTTCTTTAAAAATGAAGAAGAAATGATAGTGAGAACTCCTCAAAAGTATCGCGAAGCGGGAATTGATGTTAAGGAAAGACACGAAGTTTTAAGCGTAAATACAGCGAAGAAAACTTTGCAAGTAAAAAATCTATATACATTAGAAGTTTTTGAAGATAGCTATGACAAGTTGGTGATTGCAACGGGAGCTACAACGATTATGCCAAAGATTGCGTTAATCGAGCATGCCTATACGCTTAGAACTTTATCAGAAGGTAGAGTTTTACGTAAAAAAATACGAGAAGCAAAGCATGTTACTATAATAGGGGCAGGATTTATAGGTCTAGAGGTTGCAGATGCCGCGAAGCATTTGGGCAAAGATGTTGAAGTATTTCAACTTGAGGAGCGAGTTTTAACAGAGTCGTTTGACAAGGAAATTACTGATATATTGGAAAGAGAGCTTAGAAGCAAAGGTGTTAAGATTCATACAAACACCGCTGTTGAAGCTATCCTGGCAAGGGGCGCGCGAATTGCAAGTGTGAGAACTACTGAAAACGATACAATTAATACAGATATTGTAGTTATAGCGACAGGTGTTAAGCCTGCAACTCAGTTTCTTGCTAACTCAGGAATAAAAATGGCAAAAAATGGTGCTATCATAGTTGATAAGCAGGGCAAAACTTCTGCTGCAGATGTATATGCGGCAGGCGACTGTGCAACGATTCCTCATAAGTTAAAAGAAGAAGCTTATATACCTCTTGCTACTGGTGCGAATAAATTAGGTCGCGTAATTGGAGAAAACTTAGCAGGTCAAGATGTAGAATTCGCTGGAACGCTAGGCTCTAGCTGCTTAAAAGTTTTGGACATGGAGATCGCAAAGACAGGACTTAACGAGAGAGAAGCTAAGGAGTTGGGAATTAATTATGCGGCGGTATTGGTTGCAGATAAAGATCACACCAGCTACTATCCAGGTCAATCTGATATACATGTAAAATTGATATATAATAAGGATACCAAAGCTATACTTGGCGGCCAAATCATTGGAAAATCTGGCGTAGTGGGTCGTGTAAATGCACTAGCAGTTGCGATATATGCCGGGCTTACTCCTAGCGATCTTGGAATGATGGACTTTTGTTATGCGCCACCATTCGCTAGAACTTGGGATGTATTGAATATTGTAGGCAATGTAGTTAAATAAATTAATTGGAATAGAGGCTTGACAGAGCATAAAATCAGATGGTATATTATGGATAAAAGATTCGTCACGTGACTAGAGAAAGGCAATGACTGAACTTTTAAATAAACAGTAATTGGAGATTTAAAGATGGAAACACAAGTGTACAATGAATATTTAAGTATTTTGAGAGAAGAATTAGTTCCGGCAATGGGATGCACAGAACCAATAGCAATAGCCTTTGTTGCTGCCAAAGCGCGTGAAGTTTTGGGAGAGATGCCAGATAAAATAGTAGTTAAATGTAGTGGAAACATGATAAAAAATACTATGTGCGTAACAGTTCCCAATACAGGAGATTTGACAGGGATAGAGGCCAGTGCCATAATTGGCGCAATTGCGGGTGATGCATCTAAAGAGTTGGAGGTGATTAGCTCTGTTACTGATGAGCAAATCGAAAAGACAAAAGAACTTTTGAATGCTAAATTTTGTACGGTGTTACATCTAGATAGTTCATTATTGTTACATGTGATAGTGGAAGTCTATAAGGGCGAGCATGTGGCAACTGCAGAAATAACAGAAGCGCATACTCATATAAGCAAAATCACAAAGGATGGGCAAGTGTTATTTTATGAGCCAGATAATAATAAATACCTTGGGAAATTTACTAATCGAGATAATCTAAGCGTTTGTAGAATATATGAATTTGCAAATACCGTTGAAATAGCAGAGGTTAAGGACCTACTCGACTTGCAGATTGAATACAATATGGCAATGGCGCAAGAAGGCTTAACTGGAAAATACGGACTGGGTATTGGTAAAGTTATATTGAGATCACACGGAGATGGCGGTCTTGATAGAAAGATTAAAGCTTATACTGCTGCAGGGTCGGAAGCACGAATGAGCGGAAGCGCTTTACCAGTAGTTACCAATTCCGGCAGCGGAAACCAAGGTATGGCATCGTCTATTCCTATCGTTATGTATGCAGAAGAAATGGGGATTAATCAAGAAAAACTTTATCGCGGATTGGTCTTTTCAAATTTAATTACGATTCATCAAAAGACGCTAATAGGAAGACTAAGTGCGTTTTGCGGGGTGGTTAGTGCGTCTTGCGCTAGTGGAGCGGCTATGACATATTTATCAAATGGAACTTTAGATCAAATTAATATGACAATCACAAATACACTGGCAAACGTTTCTGGAATTGTATGCGATGGGGCAAAAGCCTCTTGCGGTGCCAAAATAGCATCAAGCCTCGACGCCGCAATCATGGCGCATCATTTGGCTATGGAAAATCAAAGTTATCGACCACGCACCGGAATTTTAAAAGATGATATAGAAGCTACAATAGCTGCCATAGGAAGACTTGGAAAATACGGTATGCATGGCACCGATAAAGAGATTCTCGACATTATGCTAAATGTGGAACGAACTGTTTAAACAAAGGGCACCCTCTTAATGGGGTGTCTTTTTTGATGCAAAAAACTCTCCCGAAGGAGAGCATATAAAAGGAAAGCATTTAATTGGTTGTAATAGTAACACCATCAGGCAATTCTCTGCCCAATGCATTCCATTCAGCTGCAGTACCTAAGAATGAAATTTCCAACGCTTCAATATTCGCGAAGACGTCATAGCCTAGGTATGTTAGCCCTGCAGGAAGCTCTAGTCGCGTAAGTGCCGTTGCCGCAAATACGTGGTCACCGATCGATGTTACAGTTGATGGAATTGTGACAGTTGCTAAATTATTACAATATGAGAATACTCCATCTGCAATGTCAGGTAGCCCCTCTGGAAGCGTGACCTCTGTTAATGCCAGACATCCAGCGAAGGCATTGCTTCCAATGTTACTTATATTAGCCGGGAAATCTACGGATTCGAGACTTACACAATTTTCGAATGCAGAAGTGCCAATTGTTGCCAAATTGCTGTTCAAATTTAATGTTTCTAGATTGGAGCATCCAATGAATGCGCTGTTGCCTATGGATTCTACATTTGCCGGAATATTGAGTGTTGTTAATCCGCGGGATTCGGCAAAGGCAAAGTCACTAATAAATGTTAGGCCCTCTGGTAAGTCAGGATCATCGAGACTGTGACAATCTGCAAATGCGTACGAATTAATAACGGTAACTCCAGGAATGTTGATTGATTCTAAGCGAGAGCATCCGTAGAAAGTGCGGTATGAAATTTGTGTGACAGACTCAGGAAGACTGATCGATGTGAGGCTACGGCAGTTGTAGAACGCGCTATCACCAATATACTCAACGCCTGCTGGAATGTTTACTTCTGCCAACGAATAGCAGTTAACAAATGCATTGTCTCCGATATAAGTTACCGAATCCGGAATGCTAAGCTCCTTGAGTGTAGAACGATCGTAGAATGCATAGTTTCCGATGCTTGTAACAGCAACACCGTTGATTTCGGCCGGAATGTGTGCTTTAGTTATGGCCCCATCGGTTGCTAAAATTTGCCCAGTTTGAGAATCAAATTGAATCATTCCGCCTTCGATTCCGTCAACAGTAAGCCACGCTTCTGGTCCAATTAAATCTTCTGGGTCGATCACTTCGTCGGGATCATCAGGATCTGTTGTTGCTGCAGCAGTTCGGAAAATTACTAGGGCATCGTTTGGAACGTGGATGTCAAATGAATTCCAAATATTTCGCTCGTTGCCAAAGAAGATCGTATCTAGTTTATCTAGGTTGCCAAAAACTCCGTCTGCTATTTGGGTAACTGGCCCAGAGATAATGATGGTTTCTAGCCTATCGCAGCTGTAAAATAAATCTTTGGCTAACTCGGTAACGCCTTCTGGAATCGAAATTGTTTTAATGTATGCACAGTTTTTGAATGCCGCTTCGCCAATGCTGGTGATGCCAGATGGCAAGTCTAGTTCTCTCAATTCGTCGCAGTCGTGGAATGCATATGCGCCAATTGAAGTTAATGAGGTTGGAAGCGTGATCTCTTTTAAGTTGCCGCAATTTTCGAATGCACGATCGCCAATTGTAGTAATTGTGTTAGGCAAAGTTACTTTGGAAATTCGTAGGGCCTTCGAGAATGCGCTATCTGCTATTGCAACGACAGTTACACCGTTGATTTTTTCCGGAATAACCGCGGAGGTGACGCTCTCCTCTACTTCTGTGATCGCTCCAGTTGCTTCGTTAAATTTGATCTGACCGCCTACAACTCCTTCGATAGCAATCCAGGCATTTGGATCGATAGGCCCAGTACTGCCTACTACAACTGTTACGCTCTCTGGAATATCCACTGCTAATGCGTCCCACTCGGCTTGTGTTCCTGCATAATAGATCAGGCTCAAATTTGGAGTGGAGTCGAATGCCGCATCGCCAACTGTAACAAGTGATTTTGGCCATATCAGAGTTTCTAAACTGTCGCACTTATCAAAGGCACGCAATTTTACTTCGGTTACGCCTTCTGAGAATGTGACTTTCGTGAGCTTTGGACTAGATGCAAATGCGCTAGACTCGATTACGGTGATGCTTGCTGGGATAGTGAGCTCCACAAGCGTTGCATGCTGATAAAATGCGTTTGAATCGATAGCAGTAACGCGTATTCCGTTGACAATTTCTGGAATATTTGCAATAGTTATGCCATCCTCAGCTGTTGTGATTACGCCGTTATCAATTTTGATTCTACCACCCTCGATGCCTTCAACTGTTAGCCACGCATCTGGATCAATAGGCCCTTGGCTCTCATAAACTACAATTGTGTTTGAAGATAACGATACTCCCAACGAAAGCCACTCAGCTTCAGTTCCTCCAAAATATATAGTTGCCAAGTTTTCGCAGTTGGCAAAAATGTCTGCTGCAGCAGATGTGACGGATTCTGGAAGTACAATGCTAACTAGCCCAGTACCTTTAAAGGCATTGTCCGAAATTGTGGTTACGCCATACGGGATGCGAACATTGGTTAGTGCTGTGAGATTTTCGAATGCTCCCGATCCGATTTCTAATACTGTAGCCCCATTTATTTTAGCAGGAATGTTGGCAGTTGTGATGGTATCCTGAGCATCGGTGATAGTGCCCGTGTCTTCATCAAATTTTATGGAGCCACCCACAATGCCTGCAACATCTCGCCACGCATCTGCAGAAATTGGGTATCGCTCATAATTTATTTGTACAGAAGATGGAATGCTGATCCCCAACGCTGACCATTGGGCTTGCGTGCCTTCAAAATATATCGTTGCTAATGAAGGGCAGTCTGCAAAGATATTGGATGCAGCAGAAGTTAATAGCGGTATTATGGCGGTGGTCAAGTTTGGACTTGCAGCAAAAGCTGATGCGCCAACGGACTCTATACCTTGCGGAATTGTCACCTTGGTTAGTGCGCTGTTGCCACGGAATGCGGATGCTCCGATAGCGGTAACTTTTATACCGTCAACAACTGCTGGAATGGTGCCATCTGCTATTAATGGATTTGCCGAAACGATGGTTCCGGTGTTTTTGTCAAATTTAACATTTTGCCCCATTACAGAATATGTTGGTTGAAGTTCATCGCTGAATGTTAGATCGTCTGGTCCATCGCTCTCTAAAATAATCGAAGCATCAAATGGAAGCGAGGCGTTGAGGGCTACCCACTCTTGCGCGGTACCTGCGTAATGCACTGTTATCTCGTTTGCCCATAACGCATCAGCGCCGACTTGAATGCCTTTTGGTAAAATTACAGTTTCGAGTGTATTGGCATCGACGAAGAGGTTGTTAGCAAGCGATGTGACTGCAATGTTGTTGATAGTTTCTGGAATTTTGAGAGATGTTATTGTATGTTGGACAGCTGTTATTTGCCCCGTTGCTGGATTAAATTTAATTTTGCCATCTACAGCACCAGGTATTGCAATCCAATCGTCTGGATCAATAGGTCCTAAATGTTCAAAGTACACAGTTGTAGTAGCTGCAAGTCTGGTTTTTAAGTTGTTCCACGCTTCTTCGGTTCCGGCAAAATAAATTGTCGTTATACTCTCTGGAAATGTTGTGTTTGCGAGAGATGAAGACGTACTGATTTTATTGACGGATGCCGGAATCGCTAATTCCTCGATTGCCGTATTGTAAAAAGCATTGAGACCGATCGAAACTAGCATCGATGGTAATTTTACTTTAGATAGATTGGTACAACCGTAGAATGTATTGGGTTCGAGAATTTGCAGTGAATCTGGAAGCGTGATGTCGGTTAGGCCGTCGCAAAACGCAAATGCTTGCTCGCCAATAGATGTTATAGAGTCTGGAAGAAGCATTGTCTTTAGCTTGTCACTATTATCATAGAAAGCTTGATGCCCGATTTTGGTTACTGTGTTTGGAAGCACAACTTCAGTGAGAGAAAAGTTCCATCTAAAAGCTGAATTGCCAATTGCGGTAACTGCAACACCGGCGATTTGACCCGGGATGGTTGCTGCAGTGATTGTGGATTCCGCAGCAGTGATTGTGCCTGACTCTTTATCAAACTTGACTCCACCGCCTAAAATTCCTTCTACTGGATGTAGCGTATTCCATTCTTCATCTGCTGTTGTATTACCATCAAATGCCATTGCGGTTTTTACAGAGATCCCGGTATCAAACGCTAGCCATTCTGCTTTGGTACCCGCAAAATATATTGTGGAGTCGATATATGGATTCCAAAATGTAGAGAGGTCAATATCGGCGTCGGTGGATTGTAAAGTTATTTCTGTTAAAGCTTTGGATCTTGCAAACGCAAAATCGCCTATGGATTTAACGCTAGCTGGGATGGTAACATTTGTGAGAGCATCGCAAAATTGGAATGCCTCTTTACCGATTGTTGTTATGCTATCTGGCAAGGTGAGCTCCACCAAATTTGTATTGCGCTGAAATACTTCTGGACCGATAGTAGTAACGGCTATTCCGTTTAGGGCTGCAGGAATGTTGGCAATAGTGATGGAATTTTCTGCGTCGGTGATTGCGCCCGTGCTAGCGTTAAACTTAATTTTGCCACCTTCTATGCCCGGTACTCGAACAAACTCATTGGGATCGATTGGTCCAATATTATCTGAAATTATAACAACATTATCTCGTATATCGATATTAAATAATTTCCACTTGTCTAGAGATCCGCCATAGTAAATAGTTTGTATTGTTGTGTTGCCTTGTACAATTGAGGGAGCGATTTGTGTGACAGAATCGGGGATAATCATGGTTTCGAGCGCTGTGTTTACAAACGCAGCTTCTCCGATTGATTGCAATCCTATAGGAAGAGCTAGTGTCGTTAGTTGAGTACAATTTTTAAAAGCGTCGTTTGCAATAGCATTAACTCGAACATCAATTGTGTTAAAGCCATCCATGAGCATAACGCCGTCTACGATAAATTCTGGGATGACTGCAGAAGTAATGGTTTCTTCTGCATCGGTAATGGTACCTGTTTTGAAATCAAACTTAATTTTGCCACCTTCTATTCCTGGTAAAGATACCCAATTTTCGGTTATTCCATAGTGGATTGCAGTATTTTGGGGAGCAATAAGGCCGGCGTCATTCCACTCAGCTCGTGATCCTTCAAAATATATAGTCTCTAGGCTGTCGCACCCGTTGAATGCTTTTACGCCACCAGTCGTAAAAGAAGCTGGAATTGTTATTGAGGTAAGTGCTTCACAATTTGTAAATGCGCTATCTCCGATGCGAGTTATAGTATTGGGCAATGTTATGTCCGTTACCAGCTTCGCATTGTAGAAGGCCGCCGCACCGATCTCGACGACGTCTTCACCATTAATTTGGCTAGGAATATCGGCAGAGGTGACGGTATCTTCAACATCTACAATGACTCCATTTGCAAATTTCACTCCACCACCGATCACTCCGTCAACTGTAATAAATTGAGATTCTACTGTATCATTGCAAACAACCGTGGTGTGCGGATCAGTCGTTGCAGCAAATGAGTCCCACACTGCTTGAGTGCCTCCAAAATCGATGCGCCCGAGGTTTGGACAATTCCAAAATGAT
>NZ_CP117982.1:2342741-2367741 GCF_030708075.1 Candidatus Epulonipiscium viviparus
AAATGAGAATGTAAAATCTACAGATGCAAATGAGAAAGCAACAGCCGCGGATGCAAAAATGTAAATGCGAATGTAAAAGCTACGGATGCGAAAACTGTAAATGAGAATGTAACAGCTACGGATGTGAAAACGGTAGATGAGAATGTAACAGCCGCAGATGTAAAAACTGTAAATGCGAATGTAAAAGCTACGGATGAGAAAACGGCAAATGCAAATGTAAAAGCTACGGATGTGAAAATGGCAGATGAGAAAGCAACAGCCGCAAATGAGAAAACAGCAAATGAGAATGTAACAGCCGCGGATGTAAAAGCTGTAAATGCGAATGCAAAAGCTACGGATGAGAAAACGGCAAATGCGAATGTAACATCTACAGATGAAAAAACGGCATGAGAATGTAAAAGCTACGGATGTGAAAACGGCAGATGAGAATGTAACATCTACAGACGCGAAAACTGTAAATACAAATGTAAAAGCTGCAGATGTGAAAGATGCAGATGAGAAAGCAACAGCCGAAGATGCGAAAGATACAAATGAGAATGTAACAGCCGCGGATGCGAAAACTGTAAATGAGAATGTAACATCTACAGATGAGAAAACGGCAAATGCGAATGTAAAAGCTGAGATAAGATGTAAATGAGAATGTAAAAGCTGCAGATGTGAAAGATACAAATGAGAATGTAACAGCTGCGATGTAAAAACTGTAAATGCGAATGTAAAAGCTACGGATGTGAAAACGGCAAATGCGAATGTAAAAGCTACGGATGTGAAAACGGCAGATGCGAAAACTGTAAATGCAAATGTAAAAGCTGCAGATGAGAAAACAGCAAATGAGAAAACAGCAAATGAGAAAGCAACAGCCGCAGATGTGAAAATGGCAGATGAGAAAGCAACAGCCGAAGATGTGAAAGATGCAAATGAGAAAGCAACAGCCGCAGATGTGAAAGATGCAAATGAGAAAGCAACGGCCGCAGATGTGAAAGATGCAAATGAGAAAGCAACGGCCGCAGATGCGAAAGATACAAATGAGAATGTAACAGCCGCAGATGTAAAAACTGTAAATGCGAATGTAAAAGCTACGGATGTGAAAACGGCAAATGCGAATGTAAAAGCTACGGATGTGAAAACGGCAGATGCGAATGTAAATACATGTGAAAGCAGATGAGAATGTAACAGCATGAGAAAACAGCAAATGAGAAAGCAAAAGCTGCAGATGTGAAAATGTAAATGAGAAAGCAACAGCCGCAGATGCGAAAACTGTAAATGCGAATGTAACATCTACAGATGCGAAAGATGCAAATGAGAAAGCAACGGCCGCAGATGCGAAAACTGCAAATGCGAATGTAACAGCTACAGATGTGAAAACGGCAAATGAGAATGTAACAGCTGCGGACGCGAAAACTGTAAATACAAATGTAAAAGCTACGGATGAGAAAACGGCAAATGCGAATGTAACAGCTACAGATGCAAATGAGAAAGCAACAGCCGCAGATGTGAAAGCAGCAAATGAGAAAGCAACAGCCGCGGATGTGAAAGATACAAATGCGAATGTAACAGCCGCAGATGTAAAAATAGTAAATGAGAATGTAACAGCCGCAGATGTGAAAGATGCAAATGAGAAAGCAACAGCCGCAGATGTGAAAGATGCAAATGAGAAAGCAACAGCCGCGGATGTAAAAACTGTAAATGCGAATGTAACAGCTACGGATGTGAGAACGTCAGATGCGAATGTAACATCTACAGATGCAGATGAGAAAGCAACAGCCGAAGATGCGAAAGATACAAATGAGAAAGCAACAGCCGCGGATGTGAAAACTGTAAATGAGAATGTAACATCTACAGATGAGAAAACGGCAAATGAGAAAGCAACAGCCGAAGATGTGAAAACAGCAAATGAGAAAGCAACAGCCGCAGATGCGAAAACTGTAAATGAGAATGTAAAAGCTACAGATGCGAAAACTGTAAATGAGAATGTAGCATCTACAGATGTAAAAAATGGTAAATTTAAGGATGTAAAAGCGAAAGCGATGGATGCTAAAGCAGCAAATGCTAGTGCTAAAAAAGCTGTAAAAATGAATGATTTGGCTAAGAAGGTTAAAAAGCCACACAAAAATAAAAAACAAGAAAAGGTAGTAAATATGGCAGAAAACAAGAATAATATAACTGAAATGGATGAAGAAATTAAAGTAATAGAGGTGGGGGCAACAACTACTATTAAGCATTTGGCTGATAAAATTGGAGTTTCCGCAACAGAAGTGATAAAGGCTATGATGAAAAAAGGTAAGTTGATGAATATGAATCAAGAGATCGACTTCGAGACCGCGATAATGATCGGCGAAATATTTGATATCCTTGTGGAAAAAGAAGATGAGCGCGATTTGTTGGAAGAGATTTTTGGTTCGGAGAAAGAAGATCCGTCGAAATTGGTGGAAAGGCCGCCGGTAGTGGTTGTGATGGGGCATGTTGACCATGGTAAAACGTCATTGCTAGATGCGATTCGTTCGACGGATGTAACGACTGGTGAGGCTGGTGGAATTACACAGCATATCGGCGCATCGGCGGTGACATTGAACGGGAAGAAGATAACGTTTTTGGACACTCCGGGACATGAGGCTTTTACGGCTATGAGAATGAGGGGAGCTAGAGTAACGGACATTGCGATTTTAGTGGTTGCAGCAGATGATGGAGTGATGCCGCAAACTATTGAAGCAATTAATCATGCGAAGGCGGCGAATATACAGATTATTGTGGCGGTTAACAAAATCGATAAGCCAGGGGCAAACCCAGACCGCGTAAAACAAGAATTAGCAGATTATGGATTGTTAGCAGAAGATTGGGGCGGAGATACGATTTGCGTACATGTGTCTGCATTAAAGAAAGAGGGAATAGATACCCTGTTGGAGATGATTTTGTTGGTTGCGGAAATGGCGGACCTGAAAGCAAATCCGTCTGGAAAGGCACGTGGAACAGTTATAGAGGCAGAGTTGGATAAAGGTAGAGGACCTGTCGCGACGGTATTGGTGCAAAACGGAACATTGAAAATAGGGGACCCGATTGTGGTAGGGGAAACATATGGCAGAATTAGAGCCATGAATAACTACAAAGGTAAGCCAGTGAAAAAAGCAGGACCATCGACAGCGGTGGAAATTTTGGGGCTTTCGGAAGTACCGATAGGCGGGGATATGTTTTATATTGCCAATAATGATAAGCAAGCAAGACAAGTGGCCGAAAAAGTGAAAGCTCAAGGCAGAGAAAAAATGGTGATTAATACTCCGCAAAAAGTTTCGTTGGATGATTTGTATAGCCAAATTCAAGAAGGACAAGTGAAGGAGCTCAACTTGATTGTTAAGGCAGATGTTCAAGGATCGGTAGAAGCAGTGAGATCGAGTTTGGAAAAGCTGTCAACAGAAGAAGTGCGAGTGAGAACAATTCATGGAGGAGTAGGGGCTATTACAGAATCGGACGTTACGCTAGCGTCAGCATCTGGGGCGATTATAATTGGGTTTAATGTTAGACCAGACCAGACGTCTGCATCTGTAGCGCAACGTGAAAAAGTCGATATTAGAATGTATAGAATTATTTATAAGGCAATAGAGGATATCGAAGCGGCAATGAAGGGTATGCTCGACCCAGAATATAAGGAAGTTGTGATTGGGCATGTGGAAGTGAGACAAATATTTAAGGTGTCTGGTGTTAGCATAGCGGGATCGTATGTTAAAGATGGAAAAATTACCAGAAATTCTGGAGTGAGAATAGTTAGAGACAGCATTGTAATATATGAAGGAAAAATCGATACATTGAAGAGATTTAAGGACGACGCGAAAGAAGTAGCGACGGGATATGAATGTGGAATTACCTTTGAAAAATATAACGATGTAAAAGAGGGCGATATAGTGGAAGCCTTTGTGATGGAAGAAATAAAAAGATAATGTGTATGCTTGTATTTTGGAGGATGTTATGGCAAACCAAAAAATAATTAGAGTAAATGAAGAGATACAAAAAGAAGTTGCAGAGATAATAAGAGGAGATAGTATAAAAGACGCACGAATGAAGGATATAATGGTAAGTGTGACAGCAGTGGATACAACAACAGACTTGAAAAATGCGAAAATTTTTATTAGTGTGCTGCAAGATAATAAAAAGGATGATGTGCTAGACGTGTTAAATGGTTCATCAAAATTTATACGAAAAGAATTAGCGAGACGTATAAACCTGAGAAATACACCAGAAATTTCCTTTAAGTTAGACAATTCGATAGCATATGGAATAAAAATGGCAAAAATTATTCATGAAGTGATGGACAAATAAGCTGTGGACGGAATAATTAATATATATAAGGAAAAAGGATTCACATCCCATGATGTTGTGGCAAAGGCACGTGGGATTTTAAGACAAAAAAAGATTGGTCATACAGGGACGCTTGATCCAGATGCGACGGGCGTTCTTCCTATATGTATAGGAGAGGCAACGAAGATTGTGCCCTATTTGTCGGATGCGAATAAAACATATGAAGCCGAAGTAATATTGGGAGCGTATACAACAACAGAAGACGCGTCTGGAGAAGTGGTAGAAGAGTTTGCGGTGGAAGTCTCTAATGAGCAGGTGTTAGATGTGTTGGCAAGGTTTGTGGGAGCGTATGAGCAGACGCCGCCTATGTATTCTGCAATAAAGATTAATGGGCAGAGACTGTATGAGTTGGCGAGACAAAACATTGTGATTGACAGACCGTCACGAATGGTTGAAATTTTGGAATTGGAGCAGATGAGTCCGTTAAAAGATGGAAGATTTAAAATTCGAGTTGTTTGTTCTAAGGGGACATATGTAAGAACGCTTTGTACGGACATAGGCAGAAAGTTGAAATGTGGCGCACATATGGGAGAGTTGACTAGGACGAGAGTTGGCGAATTTGATATTGAACAAAGCGTAACATTAAAACAATTAGAAAAATTGAACGCAGAGGAAATTCTGATTTCTATAGAAAAGATGTTTGAACAATATCCTGCAGTGGTGGTGGATAAAAGCTATAATAAATTTTTGTATAATGGAAACCCGTTGGAGTTAAAAATAGCGGCAGCGGGTCTATTTTTTAGAGTTTATGATTATATGAATCACTTTATAGGGTTATACAAATGGTCTGGTGAGAAATTGATAGTTGAAAAAATGTTTTATAAAGAGGGAAAGTAAGTTGGAATATCATATTAATGAAATAGTGCGACAATCTGATAGTATTGTGGTGATTGGAAATTTTGATGGGGTGCATTTGGGGCATCAAAAGCTTTTTGCAGCAGCAGTGGAGACAAAGGGTGACATGGATGTGCTGGCTTTGTCATTTTTTCCACATCCAACGTGGATATTGAGCGGGGCAAAGAAAGAAATTATTACGCCAACGAGAGATAAAATAGAGGTTATGAAAAGTTTAGGAGTGGATGTTTTTGTAGAATATCCATTTACTTTGGAGTTGGCCAATATGAATGCATATGATTTTTTTGATAAAATACTTATAGAAGATTTGAAAGCCAAAGTGGTGGTAGTGGGAGAAGACTATAGATTTGGCAAAGAGAGAAAAGCGGGCATTGCGGAGCTAGCAGAAATGTGTGAGAAAAAAGGAGTGCGTTTGTGTGTAGTTAAAAAGCTTATGCTAGAAGGTGAAAAAGTTTCGAGCACACAAATTAGACGATATCTAGCCGAGGGTGCAGTAGAAGACGCTAGTAAATTGTTGGGATATACTTATAAAATTGTAGGGAAAGTTATTAAAGGTAAACAACTGGGAAGAACTATAGGATTTAAAACGGCAAATATTTCTACAAAAGAGGGGGTTCTGTATCCTAAAAATGGAGTTTATGCCACGAAAGTTAAAGTATATAATAAAGAATTTTTGGCAATAACTAATATAGGATATAATCCAACAGTTGGTGGTAAAGTTAAGATGATAGAAAGTAACATATTTGATTTTGAGAAAGAAATTTATGATGAAGAAATAGAAGTAAGCTTTTTAAAATTTATTCGTCCGGAAAAAAAGTTTGTAAATTTGAATGACTTGAAGATGCAAATTATAACCGATAAAGAAAAAACTCTCAGAGACTTTACAACCTTCTAGTGCTATGATATACTATCAAAGTGAAAAATCGCCATCACTCAGAGATAGGAATCTCCGACCTTTTCTTGGTGTATGGACAGACAAATTTAGGAGGCAATACAATTATGACAAAAGAGATTAAAGAAGAGATTATAAAAAAATATGCGAGGACAGATAATGATACAGGTTCACCAGAGGTGCAAATAGCGCTATTGACAAAAAGAATCAATCATTTAACTGAGCATCTAAGAACTCACAAGAAAGATCACCACTCTCGTCGTGGTTTATTCCTGATGATTGGTAAAAGACGTGGTTTGCTTGACTATCTGATTAAGTCGGATATAGAAAGATATCGTTCTATTATTAAGGACTTAGGAATAAGAAAATAATATCAAATAGGGGGGTGGATTTCCGCCTCTTTTTTTATTATAAAAAGTATTCACTTGGTGTGCAATTTTGCGAGAGTTTAAAAAATTGAAAAATTAATTAAATTATGGGAAAATTGCACAAGTGGAGCTTAACAAAATATAGAAAGAAGGTTTTAAGGTGGTTAAAACGTATAAAATGGAGCTTGCGGGGCGTGAGCTTAAGGTTGAAATTGGGAAAATGGCGGAGCTTGCTAATGGAGCGGCACTGGTAACTTATGGTGAAACATGTATTTTGGCAACGGCTGTTGCGAGTGATAAACCAAAAGAAGGAATAGATTTTTTTCCACTGAGTGTAAATTACGAAGAAAAGATTTATGCTATTGGAAAAATTCCGGGAGGATTTCTAAAAAGGGAAGGTCGCCCATCGGATAAAGCAGTGTTGACATCGAGAGTGATTGATAGACCTCTTAGACCTTTGTTTCCAAAGGATTATAGAAATGATGTTGTTATAACCACTACTGTTATGTCTGTTGAACAGGATTGCTCACCAGAAATTACTTCGATGATAGCGGCATCTTTGGTCTTAGACATATCAGAGATTCCGTTTAATGGGCCGGTTGGATCGGTTTTTGTTGGCTTGGTGGATGGAGAGATTGTGATTAATCCCACGATGGCGCAGCGAGAAAAAAGTCAGCTTGCTTTGACAGTGTCTTCTTCTAAAGACAAGGTTATGATGATAGAGGCGGGGGCAAACGAAATTTCAGAAGAGGTGATGTTAGAAGCAATATATAAGGGGCATCAAGCGAATCAAGAAATTGTGAAGTTTATTAGTGAAATTAGAGATGACTGCGGAAAGCCCAAAAGATATGATTACGAAAAGTATACTCTTCCGCTGGAAATATATGACAGAGTTTGTGAAATAGTTGGTAAACCGGCAATGGAAGGAGCTATTTTTACAACAGATAAGTTAGCGCGTGGTATGAGGCTTGAAGAGTTGCTACAAGAAGTGAAGGCAGTGATGGCAGAAGAAGATATAGATGCTATGCCATATGTCGAAGACGCATTTTATAAATATGAAAAGAAGATAGTTCGCGATAGTATTTTGAAAGATCATAAGCGACCAGATGGCAGAGCGCTCGATGAAATGCGTATTCTAAAAGCAGAAGTGGATTTGATTCCTAGAGTTCATGGATCTGGTATGTTTACTAGGGGACAAACTCAGGTGTTGACCATTACGACTTTGGCACCTCTTAGCGAAGCTCAAATTATTGATGGGCTGGATGAACTGGATGTGTTGAAAAGATATATGCACCATTATAATTTTCCGCCATTTTCGGTGGGTGAAGCAAAGCCGCCTAGATCTGTGGGAAGACGAGAGATCGGACATGGTGCCTTGGCGGAGCGTGCATTGATTCCGGTATTGCCTACTGAGGAAGAATTTCCTTATGCAATGAGATTGGTATCGGAGGTATTGAGCTCTAATGGTTCGACGTCTCAGGCTAGTATATGTGGTTCGACACTTGCGCTTATGGCAGCAGGGGTACCGATTAAGGCGCCAGTTGCAGGGATTTCGGTTGGATTGGTAACGGGAGAAAGTACCGAGGATTTTGTATTGTTAACAGATATTCAGGGACTAGAAGACTTTTTTGGAGATATGGACTTTAAGGTTGGAGGAAGTAAGAACGGAATTACAGCAATACAAATGGATATGAAAATAGATGGATTGACATATGAAATAATTAAAGGTGCATTTGAACAAACAAGAATAGCGAGAGAATATATTATAGATGAAATTATGTTGAAGGCAATTGATAAAACTCGTGAAACATTGTCTAAATATGCGCCATGTATTACTCAAATTAAAGTGAACCCAGATAAAATCAGTGAAATTATCGGTCAAAAAGGTAAAACCATTAATAAAATCATAGAAGAAACCGGTGCAAAAATTGATATAGAAGACGATGGAAGAATAGCAATTTGTACAAATGATGAGGCTAGCGCTAAACGAACCATAGAAATTATTGAAAGAATTGCCAAGGATTTGGAAGTTGGTCAAGTATTTTTGGGCAAAGTGGTAAAGATTATAAACATTGGAGCATTTGTAGAGTTGGCACCTGGAAAAGAAGGACTGGTGCATATTTCACAGATTGCGCATAATAGAGTGGAAAAGGTTGAAGACGTTTTAAAAGTTGGAGACAGCATTGAGGTTAAAATTATTGAAATAGACAAACAAGGAAGAGTAAATCTATCAAGAAAAGCTTTGTTACCTAAGTAAAATGAGGACCTCGCATGAAAATGTGAGGTTTTTTTTGTAGGAGGAATGATGATAGGATATTTGGTGGGAACAGTTGCCGAAAGGTTTGAAAATATAATATTGTTAGAAGTGAATGGAATAGGGTATGAAATTTTTATGTGTGGAAAAATCGATGTAGCAGAAGTAAAAATTTATATCTATGAAAATATAAAAGAAGATGCGTATGATTTATATGGATTTGTATCATTGGCAGAGAAAGAGCTGTTTAAGAAGTTGATTTCGGTAAATGGAATAGGGCCAAAAGCGGCGGCAGCGTTGATTGTATTGCATGGCATAAATTTGGTGGAATGCATTGTGAATGAAGATGCATCGGAAATTACTAGGGTACCAGGAATAGGTGCAAAGATAGCTAGCAGGCTAATTTTGGAACTGAAGGATAAGTTGTCGGCATTTAAAACGTTGGAAAAGCGGGTTGTGGTGGATGGATTGGAAGAAGCAACGGCGGCTCTTGTTGCTTTGGGATATAATAAAAAACAGGCAGCTAGAGCGGTAAATGCGGTATATAATTATAGCGACAGTATTGAAGATACGATTAAGAAAGCATTGGCAGTGCTTATATAGGACGTGGATATGAACAAGAGAATATTATCGGCAGAATTGCAATTGGAAGATAGTGAAACGACGATTAGACCAGTATCATTGGCAGAATATATTGGCCAAGAAGCCGCAAAAGAGTCGTTGGAGATTTTTATAAAGGCAGCGAAGAGAAGAAAAGAGTCGTTGGATCATGTGTTGCTCTATGGACCGCCTGGGTTGGGAAAAACAACGCTTGCGGGAGTTATTTCAAATGAGATGGCAACGGGGTTTAAAGTGACATCGGGCCCTGCAATAGAAAAGCCAGGTGACATTGCGGCAATACTGAACAATTTGAAATCGGGAGACATTTTGTTTATAGATGAAATTCACAGGATGCCTAGATTTGTTGAGGAAGTTCTTTATTCGGCAATGGAGGATTTTTATATAGATATATTGGTGGGAAAAGGAGAAATGGCGAAATCGATAAGGTTGGATTTACCGAAATTCACTTTGATTGGAGCAACAACTAAGGCGGGACTCTTAAGCTCACCGCTTAGAGACAGATTTGGAATTATTCAAAGGCTGGAATATTATACCTTAGATGAGCTTACTGCAATTATAATGAGAACTGCAGCAATATTGAATACACCAATAGAGATAGTTGCAGCGATGGAGATTGCAAAATGCGCGAGAGGAACACCGCGACTGGCTAATAGATTTTTGAAACGTGTGCGAGATATAGTGGAAATTAAATATGACAAATTGAAAATAGGTGATGCGGAGTGTGTGATGGCATTAGAGCTGTTGGGGCTTGATGAATATGGTTTAGATGAATTGGATAGAAAAATATTAGCAACAATAAAGAATACTTTTGATGGAGGGCCGGTGGGCTTATCCGCATTGGCGGCAACTTTGGCAGAAGAAGTTGAAACATTAGAAGATGTGTACGAGCCTTATTTGTTGCAGAAGGGTTTAATTAAGAGAACTCGTAGTGGAAGAATGTTGACAGAGGCGGCAGAGAGATTAATTAGGAGTAAATGATGGATAATAAAGTGGAATTACTGGCACCAGTGGGTAAAATTGAAAATGCATATGCGGCGGTAGAAAATGGTGCAGATGCTATATTTTTTGGAGGAAATAGCTTTAATGCGAGAGTGAATGCAGATAATTTTGATTATGTACAAATGAAAGAGTTGATAAATTATTGTAAATTGCGAGGTGTAAAAACTTACGTAACTGTTAATACTCTGGTTAGGGAAAATGAGTTAGTACAAGTATATCAATTGTTAAAAGAGCTGCAGAATTTGGGAATAGATGCAATAATTGTTCAAGACTTGGGTATTGTAAATATGGTTAGAAAGTATTTTTCAAATTTGAAGATGCATGCCAGTACTCAATTGAGTGCGCATAGTTATGAAGATGTATTGTTTTTGAAAGAGAACGGAATGAGCCGGGTGGTGCTTGCGAGAGAACTGTCGTTGGCGGAGATAATAAAAATAAAGAAAGAGGTGGATATAGAAATTGAAACTTTTGTGCATGGCGCATTGTGTTTTTCGTATTCGGGACAATGCTTGTTAAGTAGCGTGATTGGAGATCGGAGCGGAAATCGTGGAAGCTGTGCGCAGCCGTGTCGTATGATGTATAGTTTATATAAAAATAATGAATGTATTGCAGATGATATGCATTTGCTTTCGTCAAAAGATATTTGTACGTTGGAAATTTTGCCAGATTTGATCAAAGCGGGAATTGACTCATTTAAAATAGAGGGTAGGATGAAATCTGCAGAGTATGTGGCTGGAGTGGTGGGTACTTACAGGAAATATTTGGATAACGTGAGCTATGCGGTTGATCAGATGGATATAGATAATTTGAAGGCTATTTTTAATAGAGGAAACTTTTCGACGGGTTATTATAAGCAAAAACCGGGAGTAGAAATGATGTCTCAAATTAGTCCAAAAAATATTGGATTGAAGATTGGGAAAGTTATTAAGTATGATAAAAAGACTAAAATGGCTTCGATTTATACGAAGTATGATTTGAACAAAGGAGATGGAATAGAAGTTTGGAATAGCGGAAAACATGTTGGGATTGGATTGAATAAAGATTATAAGAAGAATGGAGAGTTTGGCATAAAATTGGATTATGCGCAGCCAGAAGCTGAAGTATATATTACAAAAAATCATAATCTAATTAAATCTCTTAGAAAAACATATGAAAAGCAGACGAGAAAGCGTAAAATTGACGCATATTTTTTGGGAAGAATAGGAAAACCTATTGCTCTTAGCTTGACTTGTCAGAACATAAAAATACAAGTTTTTGGTGAGCCTTTGGAAGAGGCTATTAATGCTCCGATAGCAAAAGTGCAAATAGAAGAAAAATTAAGGAAATTGGGAAATACACCATTTGAAATAGAATCTATAGAAATAAATTTGGATGAAAATGTATTTTTATCGATTGCTAAGATGAATGATTTAAAACGTATCGCAGTGGAAAAATTAATGGCAGCAATAGTGAAAGTAGATGCTATAGAAGTGAAAGAATATGTACCTGTTGCGACGGAGGAGATATCGGCGAAAGTAGCAGTTCAGGTATCAACGAAAGAGCAATTGGAAGCTGTATTGGAATTTGAAAAGATTGATACTATTTATTATCCTTTTGACTATAAATTTGATAAATGCGTAGTTGTTATAGAGCTGGTAAGAAACGTGGGTAAAAAAATTGTAGTTGTTTTGCCACAGATTATGTCTTCTGAATTGTTGGAAAAGTATAAGGGAGACTTGTTGGAGTTGGCTGCTACTTATGAGGTTTCATTTTTGTGTAAAACTTTGGGACAAGTAAATTTATTAAGTAGATTGGGTATAGATTTTGAGGTAGACTATAATTTGAATGTTTGTAATAGTGAGCATGCAGAATTTTATAAAAACCTTGGTGCTAGACAGATAACGCTGTCTCAAGAAGTCTATAATGAGGTTGGTTTTCAGAAGGTGATTTATGGATACTATCCTGTGATGACTAGTAAGCAATGTTTGCTAGATCATGTTAATCAATGCGGAAACAAAGATAATTTTTATATTGAGGATAGAAAAAATGTAAATTGGATGATTAAAACTGATTGTGAGGCGTGTGTGATGCAGATTTTTAGTTGTAAGCCAGTGCAACTGAGAGGTTTTACAGATAATGTGCGGCTAGATTTTACGATTGAAAGTGTAGAGGAGATAAGAAAAATTATTAGAGAATTTATTTATTGAAAGGTGGGATATATTGGATTTATTGATTTTGCTTAGTAGATATATTATAAGCTCGTTGGCTGTGGTGATATTTGTTTTGATTTTGACTAAGGAAAAAATACGAGTTAATGTGTCTTATACTTTATTATATAAGTTGATGATGGCATTATTTTCGATACCGATGTTTATTATAATGTTAAAAAACTGGGACAAAGCTTCAACTTTGTTGGTTAATTGGGTGTTGGGATCAATAATTATAACAACATTTTATTGGGTGATGAATGACAAGCTAGAGTTGATGGGCTCGGTGATTGTATTTTTGGTGATCATATCTATGATAATGTTAAATAGGCTCAATTGTGAACTTGCAAGGCAGCAAATAATCTTTTTGACAATTGCGGTGTTGGTAGCAAACGTTGTTTTTGTAATGTTTCCATTAGTAATAAATAAGCATATTATAAAACTGTATATTCCGGCTATAATAATTTTGTTGTTGCTTCCTTTTGTGTTGGGAAGACGAATTTATGGGGCATTGAATTGGGTAAATATTGGAAATATTTCGTTTCAACCTTCTGAAATAGGTAAGGTTATGTATATTTTAATTGCCGCATATTTATTGAGTGAGAAAAAATTAAAAAAATCCATTTGGATATTAGGTTCGTTAACTGCTGGAATATGTTTAATATTTTTGATTCAAAGAGACTTGGGGGCTGCGTTTTTATATATAGGAGTTTTCTTGGTGTTATTTTATATTTATACGATGAATATAAGATATTTATTAGCAGGTGGAATTGTTTGTGGTGTGGGGGCGGCTATTTTTGTAGTGGCTTTTCCGCATGTGCAAGAGCGGGTGTTGAGTTGGGTGGATCCATTTAGAGATGTGTTGGGAAGTGGGTATCAGATGGCTCAGGGGCTGTTTGCTATGGGAACGTGGGGAGTATTAGGGAGTGGGATTGGGCTTGGAACACCCAAAAGTATTCCGTTGGTAACGACAGATTTTATCTTTACGGCTATTGTTGAGGAATTGGGAGTGATTGTAGCTTGTTTGGTAATATTTAGTTACTTTTGTTTAGGAATATTTGGTGTTGCGATAGCCTTAGATGTGAAAAGCGTATTTTTACAGTATATAGCGATTGGGTGTGTTTCGTTTATAACATTGCAATCGTTTTTAATTTTGGGTGGAGTTTTACAGATTATTCCTTTGACTGGAGTGACTCTTCCGTTTGTGAGTTATGGTGGTTCATCAATTTTGAGTTCTGTAGTTATGGTAGTTGTTTTATTTTATTTACCGAGTTATGATAATAAATTAAATAAGGGCAGAAACAAAGGAAATAGAGGAAAAAATGAACGAAAAACAACGAGTGGCCAAAAGAAGAAAATCAATAATTAATATAGCAATTTTTTGGGGTATTATATTAGGACTGTGTGTTGTGAGAGTTGTGTATATTGCCGTATGGAGCGAGTTGGGACTTAGTCCGTATAACCAAAGGCTGAATTTGATGGAAGATAAAATATTAAGAGGGAATTTTTATGATAGCAATGGGGTAGTATTGACCCAAAATATAGATGAAGTTAGAGATTATATATATGATGGCAGATATAATACGAGTGTAGGATACTTGGGATATGGAGAATATGGATTGGAAAAAGATTATGCAAAAACTTTATTGTCTCCTACTTATACTTTTTTGGGAATTTTGAAAAATTTATTTACTAAGGAGAAGTTTGTAGGACATGATGTGTACCTGACATTGGACAATGAGCTGCAGGAAGTTGTTGAAAAGGCTTTTGCTAAAAATCGTGGAGCGGCGGTTGTGATAGAACCCAAAACGGGTCAGGTTAAAGCAATGTTTTCGGCTCCAGCTTTTAATCCTAATACAGCAAACTTAGAAGTAGTACGAAATAGAGAAGACAATCCACTGCTCAATCGTGCAACTCAAGGACTATATCCTCCAGGCTCGATTTTTAAAATATTACCAGCATATGGCATTATGGAAAAATTCCCTGAAACATATCAAGATATTGTTTATAACTGTACTGGTGAAATTATCATAGATGGAGAAGTGATAAAGTGTTATGATCATACGGCTCATGGAATGATGAATTTGAGCGAAGCGTTTAAATATTCATGTAATACTTATTTTATAAATCTGCGAAACTATATTTCGTATAAAGAATTATCTAGTATTGCAAAACAATTTTTATTTGATACAAAGCTTCCGACAAAAATTCTTGTAAAGCCTAGTCGATTTGATAAAAATGATGAAAATGTTTTTAGTCAGGCATTAACATATATGGGGCAGGGAAAAACTTTGGTAACACCATTTCATATGGCGATGATTGCTTCGGTAATTGCTAATGAAGGTGTATTGATGGAACCATATTTGGTGGATCATATAGCAGGGAAAAAGAGAAACACTCCAAAAGAAGTGGACAGTATTTTTGATACGGCAATGGCAATGAATCTTCAAAATTTGATGATAGGTGTAGTTAATGGAGGGACAGGAAGAGCATTAAGCGGTATACCAGCAACAGTGGGAATTAAGACTGGCACTGCTGAAAATGGAAATGGTGATGCGCATTCATGGGTATTGGGATTTGCACAGGATAGAGAAGATTATATAGCATTTGCTGTTGTGGTAGAAAATTTGGAGGGTGAAGCTGTTGGTATTGTAGAAGATATCGTTGTAAATTTTTTAGAAAATAATAGGAATTAACAAATTTTGTTGTAAAAAAGATTGAAAGTGTTTATAATAACTCTAATTGGCATTCTTGTAGGAAGACAGGTGAGAATATGATAGAAACTGTCAGTTGTGGAGGAGTGGTTATCTATAAAGGAAAGCTACTGATTCTTTATAAAGATTATAAAAATAAATATGTAGGATGGGTGCTTCCTAAAGGAACTGTAGAGATAGGAGAGACTCATCAGGTGACGGCTGTGAGAGAAGTGAAAGAAGAATCTGGGGTAAATGCAAATATTGTTAAGTATGTTGGGACAAGTCAATATTCATTTCAGGGAAATGATGATGTGATAAATAAAAGTGTTCATTGGTACTTAATGAAGACGACCAGTTTCTATACTAAACCACAAAGAGAGGAATATTTTTTGGATGCAGGATTTTATAAATATCATGAGGCGTATCATTTATTAAAATTTTCAGACGAAAGATATGTACTAAAAAAAGCTTATAATGCGTATTTGGAATTGCGAAAAAATAATCAATGGTTTAGTAAAGATGAAGGAAGTTTTTATTATAAGCAAAACTAGAAAAGAATAGAAGCTACGGCTTCTTTTTTTTTCTTTTTTTTAGTTTTTATGTAGTTTATGGAAATGTTAAAAATGTATTTCCTTTTTACTACATAATATGATATAATCAACTGAAGGTATAAAACTATTAAGAAAGGGGATTTAAAAAAATGGATCCTAATCAGATACAAAAAGAAATGAAGGAAATAGGAGAAGCGTTGTCCAATATGAAAAATTATCCAGATGTTGCAGGATTTGTAACAGATATTAAATATCAAGTAGGACAACTATCGTATTTTTACGATAGCTTGGCACCAAAACAAACAGGTGATCCTTCGACAACATTTTATAGACCTAAAAAATTGCCTAAGGTTCATCAATTAGCATATTTTAACTTAACAAGAGGATTTCCAAAAGAATTATATGGTGGGCATTGGTGCTATGTATTTAAGTATTTTAAGAGCAAGTTTATAATTATTCCAACAACATCTGTAAAAGCAAATTCATTGCCTCCTGACCCAGAGTTTCAACTTGATATTGCTGTTAGTGATTTTAAAAATGGTATGCTTACTAGATTGCAACTTAGTGATATGCGTACAATTGATATACAAAGACTATATTGCGGAAAAGGCTTCTATGATGTAACTACTGACAGAGAGTATATTTTACATAATATAAATAAGATGTTACTTGCAGAGTAGATATAAAAATGGGCAAAGCCTAAATATTAAGGGGACTGGTCTAGAAAGACCAGTTCCCTTTTTGACCACAAAAAGGACATATAATATCATCTTGTGATTTTTGACTAAGCTCCAACACTGATAAATCGCTGTGCATCGCGGTGCTATTGAAGATAGATGTGTCTACTGCGTTAGATAATAGTTCGGGACCAGATAAATCATAGCCGCAGTTATTACATTTTATATAGCTGTACATAGTGTTACCCCTTTCTAAAATTAACTTGTTGCTGTGTGTAGAGTTAAAAAAAGTCCTACTCTGAATAGAGATGGGACGATTAAAGTTTTGATGAAAAACTATCATTACATAGTATCTACAAAAAGTCTAAAAATATACAAAAAAAATTTTTTAATTGGACAAATTTGGTTGAATAGAAATTTAAAAAAATCACATCCTAAATATATATAAGAATTTAGGAGGAAGTGACTATGAAAAACAATAAGTTAAAATCTGTAGCCATTGTAATGTCTCTGGTGGTTGGAGCGACTCCGGCATTTGCTTGCAGTAGTTGTCCAAGAGCGAATACATCAACCAGAAATAATCTAATTGAGACAATTCCTACATCAGCACCAGCTGCTCCCACACCTTCAACTGCAACTGAGCCCAAAAAAGAAGAAGCAACTAAAGGAGAAGTAACTAAAGAAGAAACGAAAAAAGAAGAAGCAACTAAAGAAGAAACAAAAAAAGAAGAAGCAACTAAAGAAGAAACAAAAAAAGAAGAAGTAACTAAAGAAGAAACAAAAAAAGGAGAAGCAAAAAAAGAAGAAGCAAAAAAGAAGAAGCAACTAAAGGAGAAGTAACTAAAGAAGAAACCAAAAAAGAAGAAGGAAAGAAAGAAGATGCAACTGAAACAACAGATACGACCACTGCATTTACAATTGATAATTTTAAAGTAATTCAATCGGCTTTAATTACTTTAGGAGTGAAGCAAGAGGACTTAGAAGTACAGATAAAAGAAGGCAAAAAATTAGTTGATGTATTGGAAAGCTCTGAGATTTCTGTTAAAAAATTTAGAAAACAATTGATTAAGGAATATTCTAAAGTGATAAAAGAAGGTCAAAATTCAGGACAACTGACGAAAGAAGAAGCCAAGACTCTGAAACAAGCTGTGAAAGAAAAAGTTGAAAGTTGGATGAGTGAAAGTAAATAATGAGCGAAAGGACCTGAGTGTGCAGGTTCTTTTTTATTGCATAGAAAAAGGTGACCGGATTGTATCACCTTTTGTTATAGAGCTTATTGCCAAGGAAAAAATAGACCATAGGCCAATACGAGAAAAGCAAAGATCATTCGGTATACCGCAAAATATTTCATGGGTTTTTTCTTTAAAAAGTCGAGAAAAGAACCAATTACGGCAATGGCAACAATGAATGAAACTAAAAAACCAACGAAGAGCGCTGCCCATTCATTAGGTACTAGGGTACCTTGCGCATCTAAAAGATTTAGAAATGCTTGTCCAAACATAACCGGAATTGCCAAGAAGAAGGAATATTCAGCAGCAGCGACTGTTCCTAGACCGCCTACCCAACCTCCAATAATGGTTGATGCTGATCGCGATACTCCTGGAATTATAGAAAAGACTTGGAAGAGCCCTACAATTATCGCTTGTTTTGGTGTAATAATTATAGCAGTGAGGGGTCGTTGACTATGATTTTTGAGCTTATCTTCTGCAAGAATCATGAGGACACCACCAACGAACAATGCAATGGCAACTACAAGCGGATTGAAAAGATAATGTTGTACTGCATCGTCGAAAGGAATACCAATAACAGCAGCAGGGATGCATGAAATACAAATCATCAACCAAAAGTACATTCCACTATTTTTGGGAGGTGTATTTTGGGAGGGGAACAAATTAATTATTGTATCCATAATTTTTTTGCGATATAAAAATACAACAGCAAGGGTAGCACCGAGTTGTATTACCATGTTGAACATGTCTACGAATTCTTTATTTGTGTGTGAATAAAAGTCTAACAAGTTTGAAAATATTATTAGATGTCCAGTAGATGAAACTGGTAAAAATTCTGTAAGTCCTTCAACAATGCCAAGAACTCCGGCTTTAATCATAAAAAATAAGTCCACGATAAATTCTCCTTTGTAAATATTTTATTTATAGCTTTAGTGCTTGTACTAAGATTATATTATAAAAATGTAAAGATTATGAAAAAAATAGGATATTATATTGAAAATTAAATTGTATAAGAGTAAAATTTAATTGTAAGCCAATAAGTATAAATGTATAGGAGTGAAAGAATGAAAAAACCTAATGTAATTTTGATGTTTGTAGATGATTTGGGTATTGGAGATATTTCGGCATTTAATAGTGAAGGAAAAATTAACACAGATAATATTGATTTACTGGCAAAAGAGGGTATGATGTTTACAGATGCACATTCGAGCTCGTCTGTTTGTACTCCGTCTAGGTATGGATTATTGACCGGAAGATATGCATTTCGTTCGAGACTGAAATATTCTGTAATTACGGGAGATAGCATGCCTTTAATAGAAAGAGATAGAATGACGATGGCAGATCTGTTTAAGCAAAATGGATATTCTACAGCTTGTGTAGGTAAGTGGCATTTGGGGCTAGGATGGAATTTGAAAGAAAATTTTAGAGACAACCCTGTGATGGACAAAAAATATTATGAAGATATTCCAGAAAGAGATTTGGATACTATTACTCGAGGGGTGTTGCTTCCCACCTGGGTAGAAGGACTGGATATAGATTATACAAAGCCACTGCTAGTAAGCCCAAATGATTATGGATTTGACTACTTTTTTGGAATGGCAGCATCACTGGATCAACCTCCGTTTACTTATATAGAAAATAATAAGGTTTTGTTTGAACCCACGAAAATTTCAGGAGAGATAGTATTAAATAGGGTAACGGCTAAGATGCAAGAAAAATGGCAATGCGGTCCTACTGCAGAAGGGTTTGATCATGAACAAGTTTTGGACGATATGCAGGAAAAAGTTTTAGAGCTGATAGATAAATTTAGTGATGATGAAGAGCCATTTTTTATATATTATCCAACTCCTGCAGTGCATGGACCGTTGCTGCCTAACAAAAATTTTAAAGGAAAATCAAGGTTGAATGCATATGCAGATGTAGTATTGCAAACGGATTATTATGTTGGTCAAATTGTGGAAAAACTTAAGGAAAAGGGTATATTTGAAGATACAATATTCGTATTTACAAGTGATAATGGTTGCTCTGGAGTGGCTGATATTCCATTATTGGAAGCAAATGGACATTTTCCAAGTTATCTGTATCGAGGATATAAATTGTCTTTATATGAAGGTGGGCATCGAGTGCCGACGATTGTTTCGTATCCTAATAAAATTTCAGCAGGATCTAGATGCGATACCAATATTTGCAATACAGACTTTTTTGCAACGTTTGCTGATGTGTTAGGTGTTAGGTTGGCAGATGATGTGGCAGAGGATTCGTTTAGCAATTTAAAATTGTGGGAAGGGACAAATGAGTGTGCAAGAAAATCTACAGTATATAGTGGATTTACAGGATTTTTGGGAATTTTAAAAGGTGCGTATAAATTAAATTGTGTTGAAAATGGTGGAACAGATGCACAGTTTATGGCAGACATATTTGACAATATTGTTGCTCGTCAAAAATTCGAACTTTATAATATTATAAAAGATCCAGCAGAAAAGGAAAATATAATTGACAGATACCCAGATGTTGCAAAAAATTTGATCGACGAACTATCAAAGGTAGTTGACAATGGTCGCAGTACAGTAGGGGAAAAACAAAAAAATGTTGCAGATGATAATTGGTTTCAGATAAATTGGAGATAATATTTCGTATGATATAAAAATTATTTGTATAAGGAGATAATGATGGAATTTTTGGGTGAGCAAAAACTTATTGAGCAAGCAAAAGTGGGATTTCCCAAGGGTATAACTAAAATTTGTGATAATGTATATTTCTTTTTGGGGTATGGTGGAAGTACGTGTATATTAGTAGTTGGTGATAAATCATGTGTGCTAGTTGATACACTGAATGGAATGGGCGTTGCGCAAGAGGCTATGGTAGAGGTGAGAAAGATTACTGATAAGCCGATTAAAAATATAATTTATACTCATTATACTCATTTTGATCATACGGGGGGAGCTGCAGCATTTGCAGTAGATGACCCAGAAATATACGGGCATCAGCCGGCGTTTTCGCAGTATGCGCATACTGAAATGATTAAAGAGATTTGTCAAGTGAGAGGAGCAAGGCAGTTTGGAAGAGGATTGACTCCGGAAGAAATAATTAGCGTTGGGGTAGGTCCGCGCAATAATAATGTTGATAAGCAGAGTAATTTGAAATGTACTAAATGGTTGACAGAAGAAGTGACTGAGCTCGATTTAGATGGAATAGCGACAGTTATAGTTGCAGCTCATGGAGAAACTGATGATCAAGTATTTGTATATTTTCCGCAATATGAAGTGCTTTGCTGCGGAGATAATTTTTATGAATCATGGCCTAACTTGTATGCTATTCGTGGTAGTCAGTATAGAGATGTTAGTGGTTGGGTTCAGGCTCTTAGAATGATGCTTGTATACGATGCAAAATATTTGTTACCAGGACATACTAGAGCTATAATAGGTAAAGAAAAGGTAAGAGAAACACTTTCAAACTATGCTGATGCGATAGAGTATGTACTTTTGAAAACGTTAGAGGGTATGAATGTTGGAAAAACAGCTCAAGAACTTGTGGAGGAAATTGTGTTGCCAGAACAGTATGCAAAACTTCCTTATTTGCAGGAGTATTATGGAACTGTAGAATGGTCGATTCGAGCAATATTTGCGGGGTACTTGGGATGGTATGACGGGAATCCGACACATTTGGGGCATATTGATTCTAATAAAAAGGCTTTGAAGACTATTGCAATGATGGGTGGTGCAGAAAATGTGGTTGCTGAGGTGAACAAGGCAATTGCAATGGATACAAAGGATGAATACCAGTGGGCTGCGGAGCTTTGCGATATTTTATTAGATGCGCAAGTGGAAGTTGTTGCAGCTAAAAAGTTTAAGGCTGAGGCGTTATATGCTTTAGGCAGGATGCAAACTAGTGCGAATGGAAGGCACTATTATTTGGCAGTGGCAAAATTTTTGAAAGGTGAAATGCAACCTGCAAAAATGCCTGGTTTTGGTGAAGATGCGGCAAAGAAAATAGGTTAAAAATGAAATTATTTTTTTTGAGTGTATATTTAATTAAATTATTGTCAACAATCTAAATACAAGTATACCTAGAAAAGGATTTGTATGTTATGGAGTTATTAAAAAAATATAGAGTAATTTTAGAAACTGAAGACTATTCAACTATTGTCATTGGAAAGAAAAGAAATTTAATTCTCCAAGAATATATAGGTAGTAATCCCCAAACATATTTAGTGAATCCAGATTTTTTGGGATGTAAGCAATATTCCCAAGAGGAAATAATCTCGGAAGGAATTTCATATGTAGGAGAGATGGGATTGTTTATTCCAATAGTAGGAAAAAATAACTACATTTGGGCTACAGAATTGGTTTCACCAAGTATAAATGCATTTGTATGTGGTGCATTAGCAAATAAATATATTTTTGTGGATTGTAAGGAAAGAACTATTAAGTTTGATAGTGAAAGACGAAGTTTGAATGCAACATATTATATGGGTGGAGGTCCTTATCCTCGCTCACATGTTACCATAAATATTTATTTAGATGAATTAAGGAGAGAGCATTTAGATAAATTTTTGAGCATAGTGGAAGAAGCTCCGTTGGACGATTCAAGGGATTATTGTAAAGAAGAATATTATGAATTTTACCTTTTTCCAAAATCAGAAGTAGCAATCGAAAATTATGTTAAGGAAGTTTCATATCAAACTAAGAATGAGAAAGGTGGAGATATTCGTACGCATATTTATATTATAGATGCGTCGATTCCATCATCGCATAAAGATTATTTTACTAAACGGTTTGAAATGGCTACGTTGCTTACAAATGGATATACAGCGGATACAATTTCAGAACAGGGTGCTATTATAGAGTTTTCGAATTTTTTTTATCACTTTTATAAGCGAAGAGAGGCTACAAGAGCCATTATTGCAGTGCAAGATATAATAGAAATTAATGAAGAGATACGCAATAATAAAACTTTGCTAAATATGGACCGTAAAAGAGAATTTGAGATTGAAAAGCATCGTATGGCCCAGAAATTTGCCAATGTGTATGATTTGAAAGTGGATTTTTTAGAAGAGTTCATTTATAAAAAGGCTGTTTGTTTAACAATGTATAGATAGAGTATAAATTTGAATAGGATTTGCCTAGTTTTGCTAAATAAGCTAGGCAGATTTATTTTGATGTCATGCATAGAAAATATGAATTAAATATCATTATGCATTCCAATAAAAATTTGTGTCCAGTAATTTTCTTCATCTGCATATCCAATGCCTATATGTGTATATTCTTCTTTTAAAATATTAGCTTTATGATCAGAGCTACTCATCCAAGATTTCATAACTGTAGCTGGATTTTTGTGCCCCATTGCTATATTTTCGCCAATTTTATTCCATCCAGAAATATCGAAAGATTCCATCATTGTAATAGGGGAGCCATATGTAGGGCTTTCATGACTAAAATATTGATTCTCTTGCATATCGGTACTCTTGATTTGAGCTACTTTAGTAAGTTCATAATCTAGTTCTAATGGATGAATGCCAGCTTTTATACGTTCTTCGTTGACAAGTTGAAGAATTTCTTCTATGATTTCATCATTCGTCGAAGTAGATGGTGCAAAGTATGGAGTTAGATCTAAAGCTGTATCAGAGATTTCTGTTTCAGTGAGTAATAAAGGTACATATGTTAATAAATCTTGTTTGACCAATGCGTCGTATGTAGTCTGCAGCTGTTTTTCTTCATTGGCAGTAGAGTATTGATAAATTTTAATTTTATATAAGTTGTCTCCTAAATAGTTTGTTATTTCTGCAGCATATTCAGTAGTGTATATTAAGTTGGCATATGCAGCTTTGCTATGGAGGATAATTTCGCTGTCAGTTATTTGGAGTGTTGTTTCAGGTTCCATATTGGTAGAAGTATCAGACATAATGAGTGTTGCGCCATTAAATGTAGTGTTTATTTTAAGGGATGGATCTAGTCCGAAAAGTTCTTTATAAAAAGCTTTAAAATCGGAAAAACTAAATTTAAAATTATATCCATCAATTTGTATGCCATACTTTGTTACAAAAGCTTCTGCACCTTCATATGTGTTATTATATAATTTAGTTCGTAAAAATTTTCCTAATATATCTAATTTATCTTCGAGGGGTGTAAGACTATCATATGTAGATGTGTATTTAATGAGATTTAGTATAGGAGCTAATTGGTCGATAGATACGGCTGTAATAGGGGCTAGAGCAGCTGTTGTTGGTGTGGATACTAAAGTGAAACTAGCAAAAGTGGTAATTGCAAGTGCTTTAAATTTTTTTTGAAACATATTAATTTCTCCTTTGTTTTATTATTATACAATAAAGATTATATGGAAACCAATTTGCGTATTATACAAATTGGTGAGCAAATTTGTTAGATATTATTTTTATACTGCCAAAGTGAGTAATTCTCTTTTGTGCCATTTAAACCCCATGCTGACTAATTCATTATATGAATAGCGCTCGCTGCGATAAAGAGGGTCATGATAGTACCACCCGTCAGGATATTTTACTGCAAGCCAAGAATGTTGAGTACCCAGTCTACCGATGCCTGTAATAGGTAAAGCAGTATAGCCAAGATAATTAACAAGTTCATAAGCTAATGCAGCATATTGATAGAAAAATCCTTTGCCAGTATTGAATACTTGGATTGCTCCTTCTTCTGTTGTTTGTGGTGGATCCATTTGTGTATATGTTATAGTAGCAAGTACTGCGTTAAAAGCACCAGTTAAAGTGTGCCCATATTGATCAAGTAAAGCTTTCAAATAATAATTTAAGTTATCAAGGGTAGCGGGATTTTTTTTAGATATTCCATTGTTATCTATAGTATATATATCTATAGTGATATTTTTAGCCATTACTCCGTCATTTAAAAAATAATAATTATTTCCGTTAACAGTTTGCCAACCTGTCAATGCTTTTCCAGTATCTGTTGAAAAAAGATATGTGGTACCTAAAGGAGTAGTAAAAAGATCTCCAGTTGAATAAACACCACCTTCGGGTAAAAAATAATAATAATCTTCTTCAATTTTTTGCAATCCTATTTGCTGTATTCCATTATTAAAATAATATTTTTTATGATCAATAGTGAGTTCACCGTCAGCTAATTCGTTGTTATGGAGATATAATATAATGTCATTAAATTTATTCCAACCTTCAATGCCTCCTGATTTTAAATAATTGTGATAAGTATTGCCAACTTTTTGTGGGCCTATTTGTTGGTGACCATTTTGAAAATAATATTTTAGACCATTGATAATAATTTCGCCATTTGCGAATTGATTATTTTTTATATAAAACACTTCAGAATTGACTTTATTCCAAC